>JAEPMM010000022.1 GCA_017643965.1 Marinobacter sp. | reverse complement strand
ATGTCCGCCACCGTCAGGGCGGGGGGTGTGAAACGCTTGGGCCCGAGCAACCGGAAGGGGCTGGCACGGTCCGACAACACCGGGTCGGTCAGTACGTTCAGGCCATTGTGCTGGAACAGAAACGAGGCATGCCCCAGCCACGTCAGTTGCGGCGCTGCCGGCGGATTCATCAGCAAGTGGCCATCGGGGCGCAGCAGTGTGTAGCGTTTACCCGGTGGAAAACGGCGGCCGGGCGCCAGTTGCCAGCGCAGGAAGTCCCCCAGGCCATGCTGCTCTGTGCGTTCCAGGTTTCGGTATTTGCCCCGGTAGAAGTGGGGCTCGGCCGCAAGGGCCGCCAGGCGTTCACGGTCGATGGTCATGGGTTGGGCTCAGTGGCGCTCGCAGCTGCTATCGCCCTTGGGAAACGCGCCGTTTCCGGGGCCTGAAAGTTTGTATCGCGACCAACAGCATGATGCTGAACAACAAATACATCAATATCGTGCCCGCGAGGTAATTCCTGGACTGACTGAGTGTTTGATGAAATTGATTGACGGCGTCATATGACATGAGGGTTGTACGTCTGTCTTTTAACATTTCGTATCCCCGACTCAGACTTCGATCAAATATCTGATGGGAGGGGCTGGTTTTCTGTTCGTGGTCTGCAGGGCGGTGATACCTTTCGCCTTTGCAGACCCAATGCACCACGCCCTCATCCTCCACCGGTACCAGCTTGGTGCTGCAGTCCGGGGTGGTTTTCTCCGGCTTGATTGCCCAGGCTGGGGTTCTTTGTATGCGATAGACGCCGTTGAGGTAGGTTCCCAGATAGAGGGTTGTGCCTGGCGACGGGATGATTACAAACAGTCCTCCGAGTTTGTAACCGGGGCCGAATGCCCAGCGTTCTCCGGTCGATGAGACAAGGTAGGGCGTGTAGTCGCAGGTGAGTCTGGGGTGCGTTGGCCATATTGGTGGGCAGTCGGTCTCTCGGGATACGTGACTGAAGGTGATCTCCCGGCTCTGCAGTTCTTCGGGAGGAGGGAGGTCGCGCATTGGGAAGAAGATGTAGGCCATGAACAGGGCAAAGGCTATCAAGGTGAACTTCACGAACGCTTTGGTCTCTTCGGGCGACATCGCTCTTATCCTGCGCCACAGCAGGACAATAATCAGACCATCAAGAAGGAGAAAGCCTGCTGCGCTGTACAGGCTGTCCGACCGCCACCGATTGAGTTCCGGCAGCGGTAGCTGCCTCAGGTCACCTGGCTTGCTGTCTGCGCTTACGATTTCCAGAGCATACACGTAGTTCCCTTTGATGCTTAGCACCACTTCTGAGTCTTCAGGTACGCCGTACAGTCTATCCAGCCCTTTATCGAAAAAAGGCCGCATAAAAACCGCGTAGCTGTCCCCGCTCTCGCTAACCAGGTAGGCCTGGTGCCGACAGATGCGGGATCGTCCTGCCCCTGTGCATTCGTAATTCGTTGAGATGGAGCTCAGCACCGCCGTTTGGGAGGAAAAACGATCTGGAATGTCCTGGAGAGTAAGAATTTCCCCAGCGCGGTTCAGAGCATCGTATCCGGCAGCAAAGGCGAGGACGCACGCCAGAATGGGGAGCCAGTTCTTCTTCATGAATATCCTTTTCGGGTAGGCCTGATCATATCCTTGGAAATCAGGGTAGTAGGCTAACGGATTCTGTGCGTGACCTCCAATGCGGGCTTATCGGAAAGAGTCAGGAAAGCTTGCCGTTGGTTCCGTCACGTGCGGTTTGAGAAGCCGGCTGCCAGAGCTGGCAGGGGAGCGATGCGCTTGATTTCTCGCCAGGTGCCCTGATTATTCTTTCAAACAGCGACTCAGAGACCGATTCCTCATGACTGACATCCGACACCTGGTGTGCCCCCATTGCCACAAAGTGAATCGCGTACCCGCGGACAAGCTGTCATCCGGCGGCAATTGCGGCGCTTGCAAACAGCCGTTGTGGCCGGATCAGGTTCTGGAGATGGGCGAGCAGAGCTTTGCCGCCCATACAGCGCGCAGTGATGTGCCGGTGCTGGTGGATTTCTGGGCCAGCTGGTGTGGCCCCTGCAAGGTGATGGCGCCGCAATTCGAGCAGGCGGCGAAAGCCTGGCGGGGTAAGGTGCGTTTTGCCAAGCTGAACACTGAACAGGCCCGCGGGCCGGCCGGTCAGTTCGGTATTCGCAGTATCCCCACGCTGATCCTGTTTCGGAATGGCCGCGAGGTAGCCCGCCAGAGTGGTGCCATGAACCAGGCGCAGATCAGCCAGTGGCTGCAGACGAACGGTATCCGCCAGGCTTGATGGGCAGGGTTCGATTCATAAAATGCCATTGCTGACGCAGTTATGCTGCCCTGGATCAAAGGTGTCGCGATTCAGCCAGGCGGTCACCGCCGGCGATCGCTGAAATTCGGGCTCCGGACGTGCCCTATTTGTTGAGGCAGGAAATCAAGGGGTCAGAACAACCTTAATGCAGCCATCTTCGTGTTTCTGGAACAGGTCATAGCCGCGGGGCGCTTCATCAAGCGGCAGGCGGTGGGTGATGATCTGGGAGAGATCGATTTCGCCTTCGATCACGCGTTTCAGCAATGGCTCCAGATAGCGCTGCATGTGGGTTTGCCCACCCTTGATCGTAAGCGCCTTGTTCATCACGGCGCCCATGGGAAACATGTTTACAAATCCGACGTAGACGCCCGGGATCGACAGTGAACCGCCTTTTCGACAGCACTTGGCGATCTGTTGCAACACATATGGGCTCGGAACCCCCTTGACGTGCGCCAGACTCTTCGCCGTGTCCACCACCGCACTGACTGGGCCGTGACCGTGTGCTTCCGCTCCGACGGCATCGATGCAGCTGTCCGGGCCGCGTCCCGCGGTCATGTCCATCAATCCTTCGTACACTTCTTCAGGATCATAGCTGTCGATGATTTCGGCTTTGCCGAAAGACGTTGCCATGGCCAGACGTTCCGGCACGTGATCGATGGCGATCACCCTCTCTGCGCCAAGCATCCATGCGCTGCGGATGGCGAACTGGCCGACGGGCCCGCAGCCCCAGATCGCGACCGTATCTCCCTTCTCAATGTTCGCGTTCTCGGCGGCCATGAAACCGGTCGGAAAGATATCGGACAGGAACAGCACCTTGTCGTCCGGCAGATCGCTCGGCACCTTGATCGGGCCCACATCTGCGTGAGGGACCCGCACCAGTTCCGCCTGCCCACCTGAAAAACCGCCGGTCATGTGGCTGTATCCGAACATGCCGCACGTTGCGTGTCCCATCTGCGCTTCCGCCAGATGTTTTTTGGGATTGGAGTTGTCACACAGCGAGAACAGCTGTTTCTTGCAGAAATAACAGCGCCCGCAAGCAATGGTGAACGGCACCACAACCCGGTCTCCCACTTTCAGCCGGGTCACTGCTGCGCCTATCTCGACGACTTCACCCATGAACTCGTGACCGAGTATGTCGCCCTGTTTGAGGGTCGGCACGAGTGCGCCGTATAAATGAAGGTCGGAGCCACAGATGGCGGTGGCCGTTACTCGGATGATCGCGTCATGGGGATCCTGCAAAACGGGGTCATCGACGGTGTCGACGCGCACGTCTTCCTTGCCATGCCAGCGGAGAGCTTTCATTTCCCTATTCCCGCAGAGAATGTCGGAAAAATTGTAGCCTTTGCATTGCCTCCTCTCTGTTCGGAAGCCCACATTCCAGTCTGATCCGTCTTTCGCCGGATACCTGCCTCGTCGCTCAGTGCAGGTTGCGCGCCAGTCAGCGTACTTCGCTCTCGCTGTTCTTGACCGAACCCTTTCGCGCCGTGACAGAGTTAGCCGGATACAGGTTCGGGAAGCCCCGTAATGCGAAGCCCGGAGACGGACATCCTGTCATACTCTTCCCGGGCCTTGGAGCCAACGGTAAATCCGTTTCCACCTTGCGCGCATACTGCATTGCATTGGGTTACGAGGCGTTTGACTGGGGACAGGGGACCAATAACGGTCCGACAGGAGATTTCGATGAATGGCTGCACTCGTTGAAGTCGCGGATCGACGAATTACTCTCCGGTTATACTCAGCCTGCCACCCTCATTGGCTGGAGCCTGGGTGGATTCTACGCCCGCGAACTGGCCAAACTCATGGGGCCGGACATTCGGGAAGTCATCACGATGGGGACACCCTTCAACGCGGATTCTGACTCCACGAATGTGGGTTGGCTCTTCCGTTTACTCAATGGCAGTTCGTTGCCCTACAATCCGGAGCTGAGCCAGCGGCTGCGAACTCCGCCGTCGATTCGCACCACGTCGATTTACAGTCGGTCGGATGGCGTCGTCTCCTGGGAAACCTGCTGTCATCCGGAACGCTCTGATCTCGTGCATGACATTGAAATCAGGGGAAGCCATCTCGGAATGAACTGGAACCGGGATGTTCTGGCTGTCGTCGCGGACCGCCTTGCGCAAAACTCCGGGCAATGGCTTCAATAGGAGTGGGGCGTTCACGGTCGGTGGCCAGTAGTTGGTCTGAACACCAGCAACCGGTTATTTGCCGGCATGGCGTGGTTATCCGCCAGTGTGAGGCCCACCGCTTCCGCCAGCGCGCTCAGATCGTCCAGATCCCGGATGCCCATGTGGGAGGCGCGGGCCCTCAGATGTTGATCAAACTGTCGGTTGCTGTCACTGGAAAACCGACCCTGTTGGTTGAAGGGGCCGTAAAGGCAGAATGCGCCGTCTTTTGACAGGTGTTCACCAATACCGTGAAACATCCGTTCCACTTCCCGCCAGGACATGATGTGAGCCGTGTTCGCTGAGAACACCCAGGTAAAGGACTCAACGGGCCACGGGGCCGTGCTGACGTCCAGCTCGATCGCAGGCAGGATGTTGGGCAGCGCCGCCTGTGCGAGCCGGGGGCGACAGGTACCCACCGCGTTGGGGTGGTCGGTCGGTTGCCACTGCACGTGGGGCATTGCCGCTGCGAAATGCTCGGCGTGCTGGCCGGTGCCGGTGCCCACCTCCAGCACGATGCCCGGGGTGTCGAAGATCTCACGGAGTTTCCCGAGGATCGGCGATTTGTTGTTCTCACAAGCCTGGGAAAAGGGCAGGTTGGTGACCATTACGTCATGTCTCCATGCGGAGAAGTCTTCCGATTGGTATCATCGTACATAGGACGTAAATGTTGATCCAGAAGAGGTACCCGATTTTGACAACTCCGATGCGATTGCTGGCCAGTGCTCTGCTACTGGTCATGATGATGCCACTGGCACAGGCCGCCGAAGATGACAGCGAAATGGCGGTAGAGTCCCTGCGCCAGCAAGTGCAGCAGCTCAATGAGGAGCTGGCGGATTTCAGCGCAGAGCGTCGGGAACGGTTGATGACAGACATCGAGGACGTGCTCGGCGCCATTGATGACCGCATCGCGACCCTGGAAGACCGCCTGGAGAACGACTGGGATGAGGCCGACAAGATCGCCCGTGCCCAGGCGCAGACTGCGCTGGCGTCCCTGCACCGGGAACGGGCCCGTATTACGGAATGGCACGAGCGCATGAAGGACAGTGCCGATTTCACCTGGGAGTCCATGAAAGAAGGTTTTAACGATGCCTTCGACAAACTCTCCGAAGCCTGGCAGAACGCAGAGCAGAATGTCGGCAAGGTCGTCGAGGATATTTGAACAGGGGCCCCCATGCCGACTTTTTCACGCCGTCAGATACTTGCTTCTGTGACGGCAGCCAGTGCTGCCCTCTCTTTACCCGTTTCTGCTATTGCGGGTGTGCCGCCTTCACAGGGCGCCGCGACATCCGTCTCGAACCGTTTGCGTGAGCTTGAACGCCAGTTCGGCGGGCGGCTGGGTGTGGCGTTGATGAACTGCGCCACCGGCGCCGTTGCCAGCCATCGGGGCGATGAGCGGTTTCTGTTCAACAGCACCGGCAAATTCTTCATTGCCGCCTCGGTGCTGGCAGAAGTGGACAGCGGTGAGGTCACCCTGGATCACCGCATGGTGGTCAGGGAATCGGACCTTGGCGGCTGGACACCGGTCACCGAGAAGCAGCTTGGTGAGCCCGGGATGACCGTTGCGGAGTTGTGCCAGGCAGCTGTGGCATGGAGCGATAACGCCGCCGCCAATATCCTGGTGCGTCTGGTTGGTGGCCCTGAGGCGGTGACCGCGTTCCTGCGCACGGTGGGTGACGATGTCACACGGCTCGACCGTTACGAACCGGATCTTAACGAACACGATCGTGAGGGGGACGAAAGAGACACCACAACCCCGCTGGCGATGATGAACACGTTACAGCGCCTGCTGCTTGGTGAGGCGCTTTCGCCTTCCTCGCGGCATCAGCTTGCCGCCTGGATGATCGAGGGTAAAACCGGGGATGCCCGCTTGCGTGCGGGGATGCCGTCTTCCTGGCTGATCGGAGAAAAAACCGGCACCAATGGAGTGGGCAATGCCAGTGATATCGGCATCGCCTGGCCCGGGGATCGCGGCGCGGTTATCGCCGTTGCCTATACGTTCGGGCCTGACGCATCGAAAGACCAGCGCGACGGAGTGATCGCGGCGATCGGCGAATTGGCGTCGAAGGTGTGAGGCGGATTACGCCGGTTTCGAAGAGGCGCCTGGTTGCGGCGCACCAGGGATACAAAAACGATCCCGTATCCCTGGCTCAGGCAAAGCTTATTTCGTGAGTTTGTCCCACTCTTTCTCTGCCTCATCCCTCTTGAGGCCGTACTTTTCCTGAATCTTGCCAATGAAATTATCTTTGCGGCCCGCAATTTCCTCGACGTCGTCGTCGGTCAGCTTGCCCCAGTTTTCTCTTACTTTGCCTTTGAGCTGCTTCCAATTACCTTCCAGAGTATCTTTGTTCATCTCGGTCATCCTTTTTCCGCGAATTTGAGTCGAACTGAATACCGCAATAGCACCAAGTCACTTTGCTATCGCGTCACTGCATCTCTCAACGTGCCACACAACGAGTTGTTCGACAATTACAGTTGGTTCAGGTGAGCGGCACCGCGGACTCTGGAAGCCGTATCGGGGTGTCTGGGCGCGGTTTGATCACTTACTCAGCAATGTTTCCCGGTTTCAGCTATACTGGCCAACTGATGTTGGCGAGCAAGCCGGCATTTAACCAGGGGAATATCATGAGCAAGAAACCCGTAAAAGCGACCTTAACAACGGCCGCAATCGAAGAGCAGACCGCTGCGTTTTTGAAGGCCGGTGGTGTTGTTGAATATGTGGGCAAAGGTAAAAGTGGACAATTCGCCTCTACAGGTTCAAAGCAGATCAACCTGAAAAGCAATTGATGTATCCGGTGCCCGGGGGCAGATAATGCCCCGGTTCTCACCGACCCACCGCAGAACCTGAATCTCTTCTCTGAGCGCCAGCTCACCCCCTGCAATACCTGCTGCTGCCGCACATTCGCGCCCCCTGCAAGCGGCGATGCCAATATTCGGCAAGATCGTGAAATCTGTCCTACCCTTGAAAAACAGTTCCCTCACTCAAGGAAAGGGTCATGAGCATGATCAACAACACACAACGTTTTCTCCTTTGCTCCGTTCTGGCAGCTTCAATGGTTTCCGCCGCCCATGGCGCAACCCCCGCGCCTGAGGGCGCAGCGGTGTATTTTGTGTCACCAATGGATGGGCAAACCGTCAGTTCACCGCTAACGGTGAGGTTCGGCCTGGAAGGTCTGGGTGTGGCGCCGGCGGGTGTGGAGCGTGACAGCACCGGTCACCACCACCTGCTTGTGGATGTTGATGATCTGCCCGCCATGGACCAGCCGGTGCCGGCGGATGACCGCCATATTCACTTCGGTGGCGGGCAAACCCAAACCACCCTGGAGTTGTCGCCGGGCGAGCACACACTGCAATTGCTGGTAGGGGACCATCTGCATGTGCCCCATGAGCCGCCGGTGATGTCCGAAAAAATCACCATCACGGTGGAGTAATCGCGATGGCGCTCTGGCCCTGCGCCAACAGCTCCTGCAACATGCTGTAGCTCAGCCCCCAGATACAGTAATCCTGGTAGCGGCAACAGGGCAGGTTCAGGGTGCCGACGGGCGTACGCCAGGGCAGCCTGCTCTGGTTCTCTCTGGCGGCGAGGTAGTCCAGTGGAACCCACACCACCTGTTCCACCTCATGATTCAGCGTGACCGGCTGCGTGCCGTGCCATTGGTAAACGTAGGGGGTCACGACCATCGGTCGCCAGCGGCTGTGATGGCGGGTGATCAGGTCCGATAGCCGGGCCTGAAAGCGACCATGGCGTATGAGATCGACGCCGGTTTCTTCCAGCGTTTCCCGCTCAGCCGCCGCCCGGGGCGTGGCGTCTTCCGGTTGCATGCGCCCACCCGGGAAGGCCATGTCGCCGGACCAGGGATCGCCTTGCCGGCGGGCCCGCTGGATAAACATCAACTCGACGCCACCGTCATCCGTCTTGCGATAGATCAATGCCACTGAGGCTCGCGTCAGGCGGCGCCGGAACGGCAGCTTTTGCGGGCGCAGGCTTCTGGCCCAGGAGCGGGTTATCACAGCGCGCTGTCCTTTGTTGTATGCTGGTTGACAGTGGGCCACAGGGGCGGCGGATCCGCAACTGAACCACTGGCCGCTAATCCATTCATGATCCCATCAAGGATTCCGTCAGATCCCTATGAAACCGCTCCTGAATCCGCAGTCCGAGGCAACCGAACAGGCCTTGATGGCCATCGCCCATATGCCCACCCGCAGCCTGCCGGTGCTTATGGATGACCAATTCGCACAGGCGTTGACGGATGCAGACCGCATGCGCATTGCGGTGTTGCTGGCGCAGAAGAGTTATGACGAGGGTGGCTGCCCTATTGGTGCGGTGATTGTGGATAATGCCAGCGGCAGGATTGTGGGCAAGGGTCACAACACGCTGGTTCAGGAGAACCATCCCTACAATCACGGCGAGACGTCCGCCATTCGCGACGCCGGCCGGATTGATTTCATCCAGACCACTCTCTACACCAGTCTGAGCCCCTGTGAGGTGTGTGCCACGCTGCTTGCGATGCGCGGGTTCAGCCGCGTGGTGGTGGGCGATGTAACGAATGCCTCCGGCACCGAAGCGGAGTTGCGAGAGAAGGGTATTCGGGTGGATATTCTCGAGGATGCACGGGGCGTTGCGCTCTATGCCCGTTTTCGCGCGGAAAAACCCGAGCAGGATCTGGAGGACTGGCAGGGCGTCAGCGCCCTGCACAGATCAAAAAATTGATGGCCGCCGTTCAGGCGAAATCGTATTCCCCGCCTTTTTGCAGCGCCTGTTGATAGGCCGGCCGGGCATGCACACGCTGCACCCAGGCATTGATGTGGGGACGGTGCTCGCCGACGATGCCCCGCGCCACAGAGGCTTCCAACGGGAAACTCATCTGGATATCCGCGGCGCTGAGGTTGTCTCCGAGAAACCAGGTGTTCTTCGCCAGGTGGGCTTCAACGAAATCCAGGTGGGTTTTGATCATCGGGCCTATGAAGATCTCGTTGGTTTTGTCTGAGATGCCTTTTGCCACAGGCTTGATGAAGAACGGCATCGGGCTGGTTTTGACCTTCTCGAAGACCAGGCGCATCACCAGCGGTGGCATCAGCGAGCCCTCGGCGTAATGCAGCCAGTAGGTGTAATCCAGCCACGCCTGGCCGCCGCTTTCAGGCAGCATGGTGTCTTTGCCGTAGGTGTGGGCCAGGTATTCGATAATGGCGCCGGATTCTGCCACCACCAGATCACCGTCGGTGATGACCGGCGACTTGCCCAGCGGGTGAATCTTCTTGAGGCTTGCCGGTGCCAGCATGGTTTTGGGATCACGCTCGTAACGCTGGATCTCGTAGGGCACGCCCAGCTCTTCCAGCATCCAGAGAACGCGTTGTGAGCGGGAATTGTTGAGGTGATGAACTGTAATCATGCAGAAACTCCGTTCGCATCAAAAGAATGAGCAGGTTAGCAGTGTAGGCCGCAAATGGCGTTTTGGTTCACCGCCACCGTGATTTGCGTCGCTTTTTGGGTCAGAAAAGCAAAAACCCCGGCTGGTGCCGGGGTTCGTCGTTGCGGGGTCCGCGGGTTAGTGGTCAGCAGTCAGCGCTCAGTGCCCTGAATTTTCGTCCACCCCCTCGGCGCTCTCAAAAATGTCGGTGTCGGCTTCGCCGTTCACCGTCAGGATGCCAACCAGCCCTTTTTCGGCGCGTGAGAGCGCATGGTCAACCAGGATGTATTTACCAGGGTAGTCGGTGACAAACTCAACCATGGTGGCGCCGCCCGGGGGAACCAGAGTGGTCTGGACATCGGTGAGTGGCGGGCTGGTCAGGGATGCCTGGTCGTAAACCTTGTCAAAAATCTCACCAATAACGTGGAAGCTGGAGACCAGGTTGGGGCCGCCCACGCCGAAGAAAATGCGGACATTGTCGCCGGTCTCGGCTTCCATCTGGTGGGTGGCGGTCAGGGCGTCCATGGCACCGTTGAACATCATGTGCTTCGGGCGTTCGTCGAGCATCTTGTTGAGGGAGAATTCCTGCAGGCCCGATGAGCCGTGACGCTGCGCGGTGTAGAGCTCGCCCTGCATAACGTAGAACTCGCGATCCACCTCGGAGAGGCCACCCTCCGGCTCCACCAGAATCATGCCGTACATGCCGTTGGTGATGTGCTGGGCCACCATGGGCGTGGCGCAGTGGTAAACGTACAGGCCGGGATTCAGGGCCTTGAAGCTGAAGCTCTTGATTTGGCCGGGCGCCGCCTGGGTAACCGCAGCACCGCCGCCGGGGCCGGTCACCGCATGGAAATCCACCGAGTGAATGTGGGCGCTCTCGTCGGCGTTTTTCATATTCACGGTCACGGTGTCGCCGACGCGCACGCGAATCATCGGGCCGGGGACGGTGTTGTTGAAGGTCCAGAACTTGTAGCTGCTGCCGTCGGCCAGGCGACCGACCACTTCCGTTGTCTCAAGATCGACGGTGACATTCTTCGGACCGCGTTTGCCCACGGGGTCGCCGACTTCGTGTGGATCCTTGGAAAGGTCGCGTTCCTGGGCTTCGGCCTGTGCCTGAGGATCACCAACAATGAGCTTGCCGAACATGCCGGCGGCTTTGTGTCCCGGTAGCGTGCACAGATACTCGAAGGTGCCGCTTTCGTTGGCCTTGAACACGATGGCGGTGGCCGAGCCCTTGCCGGAAATTTCATCGGATTTTGCGTGGAACCCGGGTACGGCCAGGTCGTGAATCGCCCCGTCGCCATTCACCACGTTGATCTGCACAACCGCGCCCTCGGGCACGCTCAGGTCCGGGTTGATCTGACCTTTGGTGGGGCCGGCCTCGCTGACATACACCAGTTTGCCGTCTGCGATGTCGGTTCGTAGGGTAAAAGTAATATCAGGAATGTATTTAACTTCGGAGCTGCTCTGTGGGTGCTCTGCCAGCGCGGGCGCGCCCAGCCCCACCATTCCGCACAGAAAAGCAATCAGAAAGAAGGCCTTCATAGTGTGTCTCCCCGTTTCGATGACCCGCAAAAAGCGGGAGTCATCAATGCTTACAAACATTGATATGAAATAATTGTAATTGAAACGGCGGCCGACAATATTGATGGTCGTCAAGAATTGTCACTTGTGGATCGGTGGCTGGGCTGGCTTTGGACTCTGGCCATCAGAGCCGTTCCGACCTGTGAATTGGGATGTCTTTACCCTAGGATTGTAGTATCAGTTTGGCAGCACAGGCGGTTTTCCGAGGCTTATGTCCGATAAAGAGCTACGCCCCAGATCCGATAAGCAATCAATCGACGAGTTCATCCATCAGGTTCGCACGCTGCCCATGCACGGTGGCGGGCAGGGCCGGCTGATTTTCGCTCTGGACGCCACCGCCAGCCGCGAAGCCACCTGGGATCAGGCCTGTCATTTGCAAAGTGAACTGTTTATGGCGACCCGGGATCTGGGCGGCCTTGCCATTCAGCTTTGTTACTACCGGGGCTTTGGCGAGTTCAAGGCCACAGGGTTCGTGACGGAAACCGGTCAGTTGCTGACGCTGATGAACGGGGTGTCCTGCCTCGGTGGTCGCACCCAGATCAGCCGGGTGCTGGCCCACGCCGTCAAGGAGACCCGCGCCGAGGCGGTGAAAGCCGTGGTGTTTATCGGCGACTGTTGCGAGGAACCGGTGGACGATCTGTGCCACACCGCAGGCGAGCTGGGCATGCTGCGAACCCCGGTATTCATGTTTCATGAGGGCAACGATGCCCATGCCCGGGCGGTGTTCAAACAAGTGAGCAAGTTGTCCGGTGGCGCTTATGCGCCCTTTGACCGCAATAGCCCGCAGGTTCTCAGGGATCTTATGGCGGCGGTGGCGGTCTATGCTTCCGGAGGCGCCAAGGCGCTTGAGGATTTTTCCAGCCGCAGCTCCGAGGAAGTGAAGCGACTGACCCGACAAATCCGTTAGCGCATGCGGGCGGTTAAAAGTAGACAAACATCAATTCATTGTTGGGCGGATCAGCCCGGGGTATCCGAGTGCCACTGACACTACTGGTGATTGGACTGTCGATTGTTGCCTGGGTATGGCTGCGCAGCCAGCCGCCAGGCCAGCGCAAGCCGGCAATCATCAAACTGGCGTTGCTGGCGGGCACCGGGCTGGTGGTTCTGCTGGCCCTGACCGGCCGCTTGCACTTCGTGTTTGCGTTGCTGGCGTTCCTGTATCCGCTGTTGCGTCGGGTGCTGCCTTCGCTGTTGATGGGGCGAGTAGGCGGTGCGGGCCATGGTGGCACGACAGCGAGTTCCGGAAACCAGTCTCATGTGTCCAGCGACATCCTGGATATGACCCTGGATCATGACTCTGGCACCATGAGTGGCAATATCCTCAAGGGGCCGATGGCGGGGCGAGAGCTGGCAGAGCTCAGCGAGAAGGAGTTCATTGAGCTGCTGCACTATTGCCGGGCGCAGGATGGCGATTCAGCGCGGTTGCTGGAGACCTATCTGGATCGGCGGTTCGGAGATTCCTGGCGGGTGGACGACGAGCCTGAAGACGAACGCGGCGCTGACGGTGGTTCCGCCGGTTCTGGCGGCCCCCTGACTGAGAGTGAGGCCCTCGACATTCTCGGGTTGGCACCCGGTGCCAGCCGTGAGGACATCATTCAGGCCCACCGCCGGATGATGCAGAAAATGCATCCGGATCGCGGCGGCAGTAACTATCTGGCAGCGCGTGTCAACGAAGCCAAGGAACGCCTTCTGGGCTGATGGTTCTGCACGGACCGCGCCTTCTACTCCGCCGCATTCCAGGAGATGGTGACCGTGCGCTTGCCCCATTCCCTCGCCGCTTTGACATCCACCCCCATGTAGATGTCGATCTTGTCTTTCCAGCGCTTGTTCATCTTGTCGCGCACGATGTAAGTACCCGACATGCCCTCGATAGTCACTTCGGTACCGTGGGTCAGTCCATCCTCGATCAGGTCGCGGGAAACCGCGATGGCTTTCATGCCGGGCTTGAGGGTGTCGCCCCAGGCGGTCAGGGCCGGGTCGCCGGCTTTGGTCTGGCTGTTGACGGAGTTGTAGGCGGTTGCGGTAACTTCCTGGGTTTGGCTATTTCCGCCGCTGCAGCCGACAAGAGTGGTGGCTGCCAGGGCGATGAACAAAGTGCGCATAACGAAACTTTCCTTTTATTTTCAATAACTGTACACAAACGGTACGTAAGAAAAACGGAAAAGATTCATCTGCTGAAAAGTCCGCGCGTTGCCGGCGCTGACGTGACCATTGGCTCAGGCTCAGTGATAATCCATTCACCTGAACACCAACGCCAATTCATCTTTACTCCGGGGGGTTGTATCCATGTCTCTTTTTCCGGCCGACAGCGGCGAGAACGATCTGTACATTTCGCGGGCCGATCCCGACAATCCGCTGGGCACCCATGCAGCCTTCAGTTTTGAGTTGGAAGGCAAGGTCTGGCCCACGGTGGAGCACTATTTTCAGGGCATGAAGTTCACCGATGAAATCCGCCAGGAACAGGTGCGTAAGGCCGTGACGCCCATGCAGGCAAGAAAGCTTGGCCGCAAGCGCTATAAAAGCCTGCGGCCCGACTGGAAGCGGGTGCGTGAAACCATCATGACGCGAGCTGTGTACACTCGCTGCTGTACCTACCCGCATTTGGCGCAGGAACTGCTCGATACCGGCGACAGGAAGATCGTGGAGAACAGCAACTTCGATTACTTCTGGGGCTGTGGCCGGGACCGTCGCGGTGACAACCGGTACGGTGAAGTGTTGATGAAGGTGCGGGACAAGTTGCTGGAAGCGTGCTAAAACGTCTCGCCCAGTGACAGCCGGCGATGTAACGCGCGTCCTGGCATGTCATCTCACCTCCAGGATTACGCTATGTCAGACAAATTTTTCTTCAAGGGCCGGCAGGACGCGCGCCAGCACCACACCGCTTACGGCGGCTTTCAGACCAACGCCAGCAAAAAGAGTGGCAGCAGGAAGTTTCCGCTGACCCTGCGGGTAACCAGTGAGTCGCGCAAGCTGGAACTTGCGGCTCAGGTGGCCGAGGCCGGCCTGCACGCGAACATCACCGTGGACGCCCGTGAGGGCGCTGTGGAATCCATTGCTGAACTGACTGCGATCCTTAACAAGGGGCCGACGGTCACGGTGGCGAAAGTCCCCGATCGCAATGATCCATGCAATTGCGGCAGCGGCCTGAAATTCAAGAAGTGCTGTGGTTGAATGAGCACGGCCTGCGCCCAGCCAGACGATTGAAGCGAATCAAGAGATTCAAGAGAGCGATGCCATGATTATTTGCGGAGTGGAACTGACCGGCAGCGATGCGGTGGTGTGTTTGCTGAAGCTCGATCAGGGGCAGTTCAGCCTGCCGGAATGCAAGGTGCGCAAACTGTCGCTGAGCAAAAATCACACCCGGCAGGACCTGAAGCAGTTCCAGGCAGCGTTCGCGGCCTTGATGGCCGAGCACGGGGTAACCGGAGTGGCGATCAAGGAGCGGATGCCCAAGGGCAAGTTTGCCGGCGGTGCCATCAGCTTCAAGCTGGAAGCGGCCATTCAACTGCTCGAGCAGCCCGGGCTGGATGTCCGGCTGCTGCCGCCGGCGCTGATCAAGTCCACGCTGGCGGCCCATCCCCTGCCGATTCCGTTTACGGATACCGGGTTGAAGGTTTTCCAGGAGACCGCCTTTACCGCAGCCTATGTGGGGCACATGGCGAAATAGCCGTTGTCAGCAGGGCGAGCCGTCAAGCGCCTTGGCCCAGTCGCAGAAGGCGTCCAGTGGCATCGGCCGGGCAAACAGGAAGCCCTGCAACCGGTTGCAGCCAAGCTGACCGAGCAGCTCCCGGGTGGTGTCGTCTTCCACGCCCTCGGCCACGGTTTCCAGATTGAGACTGCGCGCCAGTTTCAGGGTGTTCTGGACGATGCCCAGATCATTCTGGTTGGAGCAAATCTGGCTGATGAAACAACGATCAATCTTCAGCTCGTGGATGGGCAGGCGGCTCAGATACGCCAGCGAAGAGTAACCCGTGCCAAAATCATCCAGGGCGATCCGGCATCCGCTGTTGGCAATCTTCAGCAGCGAGCCGATCACAGCGTCCATATTGTGCATCATGGCGGTTTCTGTCACTTCGAAGATCACCCGGTTCATGGGAATGTCGTGCTCCCGGATTTCGGTCAGGGCGAAAGAGACAAAGTGGCTGTTGGTGAGGTTCTGAACCGACAGGTTGATGCTGCAGGTGATGTCCAGTTGCCGTTCATGCAGTGTCTGCATGGTTCTGCATGCCAGGTGCAGGATGAAGCGGGACAACAGGTCCATCAGGCCAGCATTCTCCGCGATCTCGATCACCTCTCCGGCGGGCACCGCGCCAAAACGCGGGCTGTGCCAGCGCAGCAGAATCTCCGCGCCCACCAGCGTGTGACCACTGCTGCTCATTTGGGGTTGCAGGTGCAGTGTCAGTTCCCCGGCCCGGATTGCCGGTGGCAGGGCGGTCACCAGATCCAGACGTCGCCGTGCGAAATCGGAGATCTCGTTGTTGTAGACCTGCACTGGCACCTTGCTTGACGAACTGCGGTCCCGGGCTGCCGACGCATGCTGGTACAGGATCTCGGCACTGTCACCATGCTCCGGGGCGACCGCCACGCCGCAGCACAGGTTCATGAACACCGGCAGCCTGACAGCGTGAACCGAGATCTCGTGATGCCCGACCACCTGTTCGATGAACGGCTCCAGCGGGCCTTCTATGTGCGCCAGGTCCATCAGGAACGCCGCAGAACCGAATTCGGGAATGGCCAGGTAGGCGCGCTGCCGGCTTTCGAGGCAGATCACACCGTGCAGACCCGCCAGCGTATGGTTGAGCTTGCTCATCAACTGGCAGAACATTTCCTCTGCCAAGCGGTGGCCCATGCTGGAGGCAATGTCCTTGATCTGTGGGTAATGGACCAGTGTGAGCGCGACCCGCCTGTTTTCCCGCATTATGGTGTGTAGCTGCTGATTCAGCAGAGAGGCATTGGGCATCCGGGTGGTTGAATCATGCATGGCCTGTTCCAGCGACAGCATTTCCAGATCCCGCACCTGGCGCTCGGCCATCTGTTGTTTGCGTAGGGCCGCCAGTTTGCGTGCCCGTTCGTCCTTGATGCGGTGGGCCAGTGCGAAGGACAGCAACAACACCTCGGCGACGGAGCCCACTTGCATGGCATGGTTGGTGACCAGGTTCACCGGCAACAGGTCAAAAACGTTCAGCAGATACAGGGACGCCCCAAGAGCAAAGGTGGTCCAGGCCAACACGAAATAACGGGCAATGGCGACGCCGGCCTTGAGGCCTGCCAGCCCCACGGCGATGAGCAGCAAGATAACCAGCGTGGCCAGCAGCCCGGCGAGCAGCGCGCCGCGCGTGGGATCAACCCAGGTGTAGATCACCAGCAGGCCGGCCAGACCTGCCGAGACCTTCAT
>JAEPMM010000056.1 GCA_017643965.1 Marinobacter sp. | reverse complement strand
ATTTATCGGCTATTCGTGCCAGTTGCTCATCGACCGCTGCCATTGCCGTGGCGTCCGGATAGGGAAACCGTCCGTCCACCCCGACCACACACGCCCGGTGCCCAGCGTCATTCAGCGCTCTGACCACCCGGCCAACGTAGCGATAACCGCCGGTGTTCTGGTCCGGATCCCCCGGCACCAGAACGGTCAGCACAGCCGAGCCATCACAGGCTGCCATGAAAACTCGCCCAGGCCAGATGCGACTCTCCGAGAGTCACTTTCATTCCGGTCAGGCCGGCACCGGTGCTGCCCAGATGCCCCGCTTTAACGGCCGCCGCCAGCCGCTCAAACACCTGGCGGGCCATGAACTCGGTGGTGGTGTTGCGGCCACGGAATTCCTCGATGTCGTCGAGGTTTTTCATGTTGAAGTCCGCCAGCACCTGCTTGAGCACCTCCGACGCCAGGCCGATATCCACGATCAGGTCGTCGCTGTCCAGTTCCGGTCGCTCAAACGTGACATCCACAACGTAAGTGGCGCCATGGAGCGCCTGGGCAGGTCCGAAGATTTCGCCCCGAAAGCTATGGGCAATCATCATATGATCTCTGACGGTCAGGCTGTACATAAACGCAAAAACCTCTTCAAGGGAGTCTGTGGCTGAATTCTGTGGGGGGGCTTTCAGTTATAACGTATACGATGGCAAAGCTCATCGGTGGTACCGGCCAGCGTCGCCATGGTCTGAGGCAGATCCTCAAACCGGCTTTCGCCGGTGATCAGGACGTCCAGCGTGGCATTGTCCAGCAAGGACAGCGCCAGTTTCAGACGGTCTGGATAGGTCCAGCGGGGGCGCTGGCTCGGGCTGATCTGTCCCACCTGACTGGAAATCAGGGCCAGACGTCTGGAGTGAAATGCGCCGCCCAGAGCAACGGACACCTCATGGGTGCCGAACCAGCTCATCTCGACAATGCGCCCTTCCATACCGGCCAGGGACAACGCCGTGTTCAGACCGTCCGGATGGCCGCTGGTGTGGAGCACCAGGTCGTGATCATCGCGCTGAGAAGCGGTTTCAAACGCCAGCCCCAGAGCCCTGGCTACAGTTGACCGGGCCGGATTGATATCGATGGCGGTTACCCGCGTGCCCGGAATCCGGCTGGCCAGCCAGGCCACCAGGAGACCGACCACTCCAAGCCCCACCACAGCGATTCGGTCGCCGACCCGGGGCGCCGCATCCCACAATCCGTTGATGGCCGTTTCCATATTCGCTGCCAGTACCGCTCGCTCCGGCGGTACGTCATCCGGCAATGGCATCACCGCCGTCGCGGGGAGGCAGAACCGGCGTTGGTGGGGAAACAGAGAAAACACGGTTCGCCCTGTCAGGGTCTTGTCGCCCGAGGTGACCTTGCCGACATTGCAGTAGCCGTATTTCACCGGGTATGGAAACTCTCCCTCCTGGAACGGCGCGCGCATACGCTGGTACTCTTCAGGGGGCACGTGACCGGAGAAAATCAGCGATTCCGTGCCCCGGCTCACGCCGGAATACAAGGTTTCCACCTCAACCACCGGCTGCGCCGCCTCTGACGCCGTCAGCGCCGCGCCCGTGCGGATGTCAGTGGGTCGAATCGCGCCCCGACTCGCCCCGGTTACCCAGAAAGCTTCGGTGGTTGAGTCGTCCGCCACCTTCGATTCATCGCAGGCTTCGGATACTTCTGAGTCAGAACGGGACATAATGCCTCCTTGCGTCGGGGGTTTTCACAGTCGGGCGGAGGTCTGTTTCAAACCGCCGGCCGTAGGGAACTAAACACAGTCTCAGCAACTATAGTTGAGAAAGGCCTGTTGAAATACGTCGAGGTTACAGCATGGATTCCCCCCTTCGCTCCGAACAGGTTGGCTGGCCGGCGTACCTGGATATTGTCTGGGCGGGCATGGTCACCGCCGCGCTGATGCTGGGTGCCGATGTTGTAGCTCAAACCGGCCCTGTCCTGCACGCCATTGCCGCTGCGCTGTTCGGCGCAATGGCTGGACTACTGCTCCGCTTCTGGCCTGCCGGCCGCGATTTCGGCTGGGCTAACCGGGCAACATTGTTGCGCGGAAGCCTGGTTATCACCCTGATCAGCCTGGCGCCCTTCGCCGACGAGCTGGGGCCGTGGCTATGGCTCTATGGCGTACTTTGCCTGCTGGCACTGATCCTGGACGGTGTAGACGGTGCCATCGCTCGGAAGACCCAGTCACAAACCGCCTTTGGCGCCCGCTTTGACATGGAACTGGATGCACTCTTCATTCTCGGTCTGTGTAGCGCGGTCATCGCCCTGGACAAGGCAGGATGGTGGGTTCTGCTGCTTGGACTGCTGCGCTATGCCTTCGTCATAGCCGGGCATTTTCTGCCGTATCTGAACGATCCGCTCCCCGACAGTTTTCGCCGTAAAACCGTTTGCGTCTGGCAGGTTGCCACGCTGATGGTTGCCGTACTCCCACCCGCAAGCCCCGGGTTTGCGACCTGGACCCTGGCCGCTGCACTGACTCTGCTCGTGTATTCCTTCGCGACGGACATGCACTGGCTTTACCAAAGGAGAACACCGACATGAAACCCAACCTTGCTCATGCCGTTCTGTTTTCGGCACTGCTGACAGCGACGACAACGCCGGTGCTGGCCGAACCGGAAAAATTCGTGGTAGATGATGAACACTTCTCCATGGCATTTGAAGTCATGCACATTGGCTATGCCCCGGTGATCGGAATGTTCCGTGACATCGAAGGCCGCTTTGAATTCGATGAAGAGGCCAACGAACTCAGTTCCGGCACTCTGATTTTCCGCAGCGACAGCGTGTTCACCAACCACGACAAGCGCGACGAACACCTGCGCAAACCGGATTTCCTCGACAGCAAAAAGTACCCGGAGGTCACGTTCGAGCTGACCGATTTCGAAACCACGGGAGAGAACACCGGCACGGTGACCGGGGATCTCACCATGCTGGGCAAGACCCGTCCTGTGGACGTAGAGGTCACGCTCAATAAATCCGACAAATACCCGATCGGCCACAAGGACTACACGCTTGGGATCAGTGCGGAAGCCACCATCAAGCGAAGCGACTGGGGTATGACCTACGGCCTGGACCCTGAACTTGTCGGCGATGAAGTAAAATTGAGGTTTGGCTTCGAAGCGATCAAGGACTCCAGCTTCTTCTAGCATTTGTGACCACTATCACAGGCCTGAAACATTCTGTTACGTTTTCAGGCCATTTTTTTGCCTATCGCGATCCCCCGCCGGTATGTTCATTGAACAATAACAACTGACCTAAACGTCACCCACACTCCGGGGGAACGAATATGCCGGGTAAGGCATTTCTTGTGGCACTCCTGACCATCGCCGCGGTTGCAGGCATGGGGCGCCTGCTGGCTTTGAACAACCCGGGCGGATTCAGTTGGCTGACCGAACCCCGGAAAACCGGCTGGCCGGCACCAACCTCAGAAGCACCGGCAAACGCTGAACCACCCGGCGCAGGCGCCATCGGCTCCGCCGAGCCTTCTGCCGATGCGCTTGGCTATATGCTGGTCAGTGTTGCTGAACGGTATGAGCAGTCGATACGTTATCCTGAGTACTCCTTGCCGCTGTCTCCCGAGCAGGCCATCGCCTACCAGGGTAATCGCTATGAACCGGTAGAATTGCCCCTGGAAGGCAACGGCGTGTTTACCGTAACTCTCGAGAAGTATCGCTACACCCAACAGGAGGACATTCTGGTGGCGGCCAGCCTGACCGGCGCCCAGGTCATCGGCAGCCGACTGGAAGCCCACCTGGAGTCCACGGAGACCCGCACAAAAGCAGACAGCGAATCCCTCACCTCATCCGACGAACCCGGATACTTCGAGGGCAAACTGCAGGCTTACGGCGAGCCAGGCGAATATCGGCTGATTGTAGAGGCCACAGTGGATGGTCGCCCGATACGACACGCCTCCACCCTGACCATAGAACCTGATCTGGGCGAATTCGAAGGGCTTGGTGATATTCGCGTGCGAGGTAATGACCTGGTGATTCCGGTCGTCTTCCAGCCCGAGAACGGCGGCTATTTTGCCCTTTCGGCTCAGCTGTTCAGCAACGGCAAGCCTCTGGCCCAGCTCCTGGGCGAACGACAACTGGACGGCGCAGGAGGCTCCATTGAGCTCAGGGCCCATGGCAGCGTGCTGGCAGATCAGAACATTTCCGGTGAATTTCACCTCAAACACCTTCAGATTCGTCGACTGCCGGCAAGGCCGGGCGATCGCACAGACCACGCTTTTGGCCCCGAAGAGGGCTACTCCTTTACCCCGCCGGACCTTGACGGCCTGACGAACACCCCGGCAGGGAATCCCGAATCGGAACAACGGGCGGCGCTGCTCAGACAGTTGGCCGACAAGTTCTGATAGCGGTACGACACCGCGAAGTTCCGGCTCCCAGACCGGAAAACGTCCTGCAATAACAACAAAGCAACAGAGACGGAGCCATCATGAAAACAAACACGAAAGGAACTGCTTGCAAGACCGCACTCGCGGCTGCCCTCGTCGCCGCTGCCTTGGCCGGCAATGCCCAGGCGCAACTGGCCGGGCACAACGTGATACTCGTTCACGGCTTCCAGCAAGAAGACCTGGCCAATCCTCCGGCCAACCTGGACGCCGTCCGGAATGCCGGTGAAGACTACTGGCGCACCTTCTGGCTGTCCCGCGCCGAGGCTCGGATCGATTGGGGAAGTGATGGTCGCGTTGAGGGCAACATTGCCCAGCAAGCCTTCCAGCAGCTTCGACAGATCAGCCAACAGGGGCTGTGCAATGACTACTGCCTGGTAGTGTCGCACTCCACCGGTGACCTCGTGACCCGCTACCTGCTGGAAAACCAAGCCCGATGGCTGCAAGCGGACGGGCTGCAGCCTCTGAAGATACTGGCATCACTGGATTATTCCGGGGCGGGCGGTGGTACCGAACTGGCAGACCTGGCCCTCAGCATTGCCTACAACGACAGCTGGTATAACTGGCCGCTGAAGCAGGCCGTCAAAGCTTTCACCGGTATCACACCCGAGCCCGGCAAGCTGGGCGTGGTCAATGACCTGCAGACCAACGCCGCCCGCAACCTTGCCGTCAGCCCCAACAGCATTCCGAGATTACGCTTTGTTGCCGGCGGCTCCTCTTACGGCGGCATCACCAAGCCCTTTATCGAGGGTACTGACGATGGTGTCGTTCCAACCCACTCAGCCTGTGGGGCGACCTCAAGCAACGGTATAGAATCCTGTTCCAGCAACCTCAGCCTGGCGGGCAAGGTAACCAGCCAGAATGGGCCTTCTGGCCTCTATCACAACCATTACCCTGTGCTCATGAATGAGGGTGTCAGCCACAGCGGCGTGCTAGGCTCGGAAACCGGCAACGTCTCCGTCCCTGTTGTGAACAACACCACCCTGAACGGATTACGGGTAGATTTCGCCAGCCGTACCTATAACCAGCGGGCCTGGTGGCAATGGTGGGGTAACGGTGATCAATACGTTGAGGTCCCCGGGTCCGCACAAACCGATATGTCGACCCTCGTTTACAACACGCTCAACGACTGATCACTTGGAGCACAAGGATTGTGGGGAACGTCAGGGCTCAGGGATGAGCCCAACACAGTCAGCCCTGCTCTCTGCGGAACTTTCTTTTTTAGTTCGCAAACTATACATTGTCCGCTTTCCTGTTTTCTTCTGCTCACCGGTTAAGCGGAACACCGATGTCCAACGCGCACAAATCCGACCTTTTCCTGATCATAGTGACCTTGTTGGCAGCGATCAGCTGGATGTTCTCCAAAGAGGCGGTCCTGTTGATGCCGCCTCTGCTGTTTATGGCTGCGCGGTTTTTGCTTGCCGGCGGGCTGCTGGCGTTGGTGTCCTATCGTTCACTCAGGCGCCTGTCCGCCGATCAGCTGCGCCGAAGCGTCGGTGTCGGGTTGGTGTTCGGTACCGCCATGAGTTGCTGGATCATGGGTCTGTTCCATGGCACTCACGTTGGCGAGGGCGCCTTTCTGACCAGCCTCGGGGTGGTCATCGTGCCAATCATTGCGCGAGTCATCTTCAAGGAACCCCAACCGGCAAGCACCTGGATTGCCATTCCCATTGCGGTAGCCGGCCTGGCGCTGTTGTCACTCAAGAACGGATTCCGCCCGGAACTCGGTCAACTGTTCTTCGTGATGGCCGCGTTCATCTTTGCCTTGTACTTTACTCTGAACACCCGCGCCGCCAACCAACGGACGGTCATCAACCGCCGCGGTGAATCGGTCGAGAAACATCGGGTTCCCGCCCTGCCCCTGACCGCCATCGCGCTGATCACCGTAGGTTTGCTGACCTTGATAGAATCCTCGCTACTGGAGTCCTGGGCCCCGGTGGCGGACGCATTTTCGCCGATTCTGGTGTGGTGGGTGTTCGCCAGCGCGGTCATCGGCACCGCCGGGCGCTTCCTGCTGCAGACCTACGCCCAGAGCCTGTCTGCCAACAGCCACGGCGTCGTCATTCTGGTGCTGGAGCCGGTGTGGGTCGCCCTGTTTGCCGCCGGCTGGTTTTCCGAAACCATGGTTGCCTCACAACTCGCCGGTTGCGGGCTGATTTTTGCTGCCTTGCTGGTCAACCGCTGGGGAGTGATCAGCAAGGCACTGAAAGGCTGGCTGCGCCACCGAAAGCCCGTATAAAAGTGGTTGACCCACACAGCCGGAATCAGTATATTTCGTCCCCGTTGCAGAGACAGGACCATAGCTCAGTTGGTTAGAGCGCTACCTTGACATGGTAGAGGTCCCCAGTTCGAATCTGGGTGGTCCTACCACCTCTGTGAGAAAAGTCAGTCGCTCGCGTAATGCGTGAGAACTGGCTTTTTTTGTGCGTGAGTGGTTTACAGCCTATCCCCGTCACCGGCAGTTCACCCGGGTCGCCCCCTCATCTCGGCGCGTCAAATTTCCTTACAGTTGACCAAGACACACGGCAGTAAGTCCCTGATTTATTGACATTGGCCTGAACCTTGCTGTCGATCTTTCTCAGCAATTTAGGGAGCACGACCAATGAAATGGATTCTGATAACAATGCTGTTTCTTTCCGCTCAGGCTGAAGCCACACTGATTCAATACACGTTTGAGGTTCTGACAAAAGAGCGCACCGGCATCCCTGGGGGAGCAACGGATCGCGCCGACATGACGCTCCTGGTTGACGCAGACTCGCGTCAGATCACGAAGCTTCGCTATACGACACGGTTTTTTGATATCGATTTTCAGGGAGGAGCGGACATTACAGCCCAGTTCAGATGGTTCAACCAGGATGGATCGGGCTACTACGGCATCAATTCATTCATGGAAGGCGCCATGCCCGACGGCACCAGCATAAACATGTTTCTTGAGGCCACAATGCCGATCAATGGCAATCCGGCCCATTTCCTCAACAACGGCACGGATGGTCAGCATTTCATTTTTTCAACCGAAAACCACTCGAACGCCTATATTGGAGAATGGATGCCAGGCGAGAAGATCATCGTCCCGGAACCTGCCACGCTGTCATTACTCGGACTCGGCCTCGGGGTTATTGGTCTGAGGCGCTACTCCCTCAGAGCAAAGCAACACTGAACCTGTGCCCCCGGTACGTGATACAGACGACTGTAAATAATCTCGACGTGCGGGGGCAGTCGTTATTTCCGGGTTTTGGTTCGCTTCTTAAATGTTCTTCTCCTGCTCTACCACGATCAACTCGTCGAGATCAAAGCCCTCCGCCCTGGCGCGGGCCCTGAACGCCTCAAGGGCGTCGTCACTGACCTCGGGCGTGCGCGAGAGAAACCAGAGATACTCACGGTTATAGCCGGTCACGTAGGCGTAGGAATAGTCCTCGTGTTCCAGCTCGAATACCACATAAGAGGCATAAAAGGGTCCGAAAAACGAGACTTTCAGGTGCCCGGTGCTGTCGTCACCCACAAACACCGCACGCCCGTCTGCCTGTTCCCACTCTCCTTCCTCAACGTTGTAGCCACGGTTAGTGACCTTGATACTGCCATCCGCGTTACGGCTGTATTCCGCCCGGACGTTGCGCAGGCCGCGCTCGAAGGAATGATCCAGCCTGGCAATTTCGTACCAGGTGCCCAGGTAACGATCCGCATCAAAACTGCGAACCGGTTCAATGCCCTCCGGCACGCTGGTGCAACCCGCCAGCAAGCTCATCAATGCCACTGACACCCACGTTCTCATAGCCCTGCTCCCTGAATTCCCACCCACACAGAATATTAACCCACGAATCCGGCCCGAGTGGGCGTACCCACCAGTAACTACGGGTATACTGAACGTATTCGATCAGTCACTTTCCTATCCGGAACCGAAAACCCTATGCGCACGATTGTAGACATTACCCTGAAAACGCCCCAGACCGCCGTAGATGCACTCAGTGAGGCAACCGGGTTGTCCAAGATGCGCATCAAGGACGCGATGGCCAAGGGCGCCTGCCGTTGGACCAACAAAGGCAAACAGGTGCGCTTGCGGAAGGCCAAGCGGGAAGTGAAAGCCGGCACCCGGCTGCAACTGTTTTACGATGACATCGTACTGGCGCGCAAGGCCGAGCCGGCAGAACTTCTGACCGACTTTGGCCAATATAGCGTGTGGTTCAAGCCGCACGGATTGCTGGCCCAGGGATCCCAATGGGGCGATCATTGCAGCCTGTTGCGCGAAGCGGAGGTGCGACTGGCAAAGCCCTGCTTTCTCGTTCACCGGCTGGATGCAGACGCCGCCGGGCTGATGCTGATCGCCCACGACAGCAAGGCCGCCGCGGCCCTGTCAGACCTGTTCGCCGGACGAGCCCTGCGCAAGCTTTACCACGCGAGGGTCAACGGTCACCTGGAGGTCAACGCGATGAGCATCAATGCGCCGGTCGAAGACAAGGAAGCGATCAGCCATGTCACCACCCTGGCCCACGATCCGGACAGCGACACGACGGTGGTGGAGGTGACCATTGAAACCGGCCGCAAACACCAGATCCGTCGCCACCTCGCCGGACTGAACCACCCGATTACAGGCGACCGGCTCTACGGCACCGCGGCGGCGGTGCCTCTGCAGCTGGTGGCCGCAGAGCTTGAGTTCACCTGCCCGCTGAGCCGAAAAAAACGTCAACTAAATCTGCCAGCCTCTCTGAACAGCGTTTTGCCGGACGCCTGATCACAAAAAAGGCCAGCAGTCGCTGGCCTTTTTTGTCTGGTGTGTCGGCTACACCTTATAGAAATCCCGATACCAGTCGACGAAGTTGGCAATGCCCTCGTCTACCGTTGTGGACGGCTTGTAACCCACGTCTTTGATCAGATCGTCCACATTGGCATAGGTGGCCGGCACATCACCCGGCTGCAACGGCAACAGGTTTTTATCCGCCTTCTTGCCTACCCGCTCTTCGATAATCTCAATAAAGCGCGACAGCTCCACCGGATTGTTACTGCCGATGTTGTAGATTCGGTACGGTCCCTTGCTGGTGCCCGGGTCCGGCTGCGCACCACTCCAGTCCTCGTTGGGCTCGGCGACATGGTCGAGCGTGCGAATGACACCTTCGACGATGTCGTCAATGTAGGTGAAATCCCGCTTGTGGTGGCCATGGTTGAAGACGTCAATCGGTTCGCCCGCCAGAATCTTCCTGGTGAAGATAAACAGAGCCATATCCGGGCGACCCCAGGGGCCATAGACCGTGAAGAAGCGCAGCCCCGTTGTCGGCAGGTTATACAGGTGGCTGTAAGTATGCGCCATCAGCTCATTGGCTTTCTTGGAGGCGGCGTAGAGGCTCAGTGGATGATCCACGTTGTCATGCACCGAGAACGGCATGGCTTCGTTAGCGCCGTACACGGAGCTGCTGGAGGCATACACCAGGTGCTCGACGTCGTTATGACGGCAGCCCTCGAGGATATTCATGAACCCGACAAGGTTCGCCTCCACGTAGGCATGGGGGTTCTCAAGGGAATAACGAACCCCCGCCTGCGCTGCCAGATGCACTACCCGCTCCGGTTTGTGTTCACGGAACAGTGCTTCCATCACCTCACGGTCAGCCACGTCCTCGCGAACTTCGGTGAAACCCGGCTTGCCAGTCAGGCGCGCAAGGCGGGCTTCCTTCAGGCTCACGTCGTAATAGTCGTTGACGTTATCCACGCCGATCACTTCGTCACCGCGATCCAGCAGGCGGTGAGCAAGGTGCGAGCCGATGAACCCGGCGGTTCCCGTTACCAGGATTTTCAAGGTATCTCTCCCTGTCAGAATCGAACGCCGGCGCTCACAAAGGGGCCACCGAGGTCGATATCCAACTCGTCGTCGCCATCTTCGTAGTCGATGGCAATTTGGCGGTAGCCGGCTCGCAGTTGCAACAGCGCAACCTCGAACTGACCGTATGCGTTGTAGTCGTAGACCGAGTCACCGTCGAAGCTGATCACATTGGCTTCGCCACCCACGGAAACGCCGGTAAACGGCAGATCAAAACGGGCAGCGAGATAGCCCATCGGGATGACAGCGTCCACTTCCGTCTGACTGACTGCAGTCCCCGCCACTTCCTGTACTGTCAATTCGCCATCAAGATCACGAGCGGTAATGCCGAGATCCAAATTTACCCAGTTATCAAGAACTTCATAGTAAAGAGTCAGGTCCAGCTGTTTCAGCCCCAGATCGGATTGCACCTCTGCGACACCCGAAACCCCAACAAGGATGTTGTCAAAGTTTGCGCCGATCTCCCCACGCCCGTCCTGTTCGATTTTCGTGTAGTTCAGCCGCACGTTTGGCAGCAAGGGAACCGGGTGCTCAATGTAGGCGCTCAGATTGGCGTTGGAGTCGCTGCTCAGATCCAGATCGTTTTCCACATCGACCACATCGCCGCCGTTGCGGACGTCGCCGGAAAGGTCCGAGTCCCAGTAACTCACGTTGGCACCGAGACCGATAACATCGGCGTGAACTACAGGCGCTGTCAGAGCAGCGGTGCCGACCAGGGCAAGAATCAGTTTACGCATATAACACCCATTCGTTGTTGTGTGGTTATCGTCGGTCAGTCGAACTGAATGCCCAGACGGCGACCAACTTCCTCATAGGTTTCAATCACATCACCCAATCCCTGGCGGAAACGGTCCTTGTCCATCTTCTTGCGGGTTTCCTTGTCCCAGATACGGCAACCGTCCGGGCTGAACTCATCACCCAGAACGATATCGCCACCGGCACGGCCGAACTCCAGTTTGTAGTCCACCAGCAGCATGCCGGCGTCGTCAAACAAAGCCTTCAGCACATCGTTCACCTTATAGGTGAGCTCTTTCATTCGCGCGAGTTCGTCAGCGCTGGCCCAGCCGAAGCTTACGGCAAGGGACTCGTTGACCATCGGGTCATGCAAGGCATCGTTCTTGAGAAACAGCTCGTAGGTCGGCGGAGTCAGGTTCTGCCCTTCCTCCACACCCAGCCTGCGGCAAAGGCTGCCGGCGGAAATATTACGAACCACGCACTCTACCGGAATCATATCCAGTTTTTTCACCAGCGACTCGGTCGGCGACAGCAGTCCCTCGAAGTGCGTGGGTACACCAGCGGCCTCCAGCTTTTCCATGACAAAGGCATTAAAACGGTTGTTAACCATGCCTTTGCGGTTCAACTGCTCTTTTTTCTCGCCATCGAACGCAGAAGTATCGTCACGGAACACCAGCACAAACCGCTCGGGATCGTCCGTACGGTAAACAGATTTGGCCTTGCCGGCATACAGTTCTTCGCGCTTTTCCATTTCAGGTCTCCGGAGATGCCCGGCCTGCAGCCGGCACCTGGTAATTAGTAAAGATATTCGAACAATTCCGAGAGCAGCTCTGGAGAACGATTGTCACCGTCGTAGCCGTCGGCTCGCGATGCCGTTACTACCAACACGCCGTCCTGCTCTTCAAGGTTCAGATCAAAGGTGTGCTTCGGCTCTTCTTCATCGGCAAACCAGCTGAACCAGCCAGGATCGCGTTCCGACTCGCTGCGGAAATCCACATTGAACCAGCCGGCACTGCGGTTCAGGTCGACGACCGGAATCTCCGCTTCATTCAATGCACGGCTGACTTCAGACCAGCCCCGACCGTAGTCCAGGTCCAGTTCGATAGACACCGGCTGGTCGTTCTCGGAGTTCAGTCGCACCAGTGGCGCACTGACCAT
>JAEPMM010000169.1 GCA_017643965.1 Marinobacter sp. | reverse complement strand
GTTGCCAGCAGCTGGCGACCATGGCCTCAACGGTGGGCCGCGACGCCACCCGGTCTTTCGGACTGGTTTTCAGCAGGAAGTCCGCCCACTGATCGCCACTCATGGCCTCCGGGCGCTCCGTCGGGTAGCGTGTGCGGGCACACTGTTTCAGCAAGGCATTGAGCCGTGCAAACCACGCGGGAGAAGCGGTGCGGGACCGGGCCAGCAGGTCCAGCTCCCGGCGGGCAATGCGCAACCAGCGGTTTCTGCGCCGGTGGCGGCTAATAATCAGAAAGAGCGCCGCCAGTGCGATCAGCACCAGCACCAACAACAGCCACCAGCCCGGTGCCGGGGGCCAGAAGCCGCCGGTTTCGGGAAGCTGGATGTCCCGCAGCTGGCTCAGTGGATCCTGTTCCATCAGCCGATCCTCCCCCGGGGGCCCAGCAGGGATTGCAGCACGATGGCTGGCTCATCTCCGGTCATCACGGTCGCCGGCCGCACGCCCGCGGTGCGGAAACAGTCGGCAAGTTCGGCTTCGTGATGGGTCACTTTGTCGTGCCAGGCCTGCTGGAATGTTGGATTGCCGGCATCGAACCACACCGGGCCGTCGTCACCGGCTACGGCGAAGCGCCCACTATTCGGCAGCTCCAGCTCCAACGGGTCGGCGATGCGCAGGGCGCTGACGACATTATGCCGGGCCAGCGCTCCCAATAGTCGGGGGGTATCCACTGTCAGGTTGAGGAAATCACTGATCACAAAGATGCGGCTACCGGTGTGAGCGACGCGCCGGGCCTCGCCAAGCGCGGTGTCCAGGTCGGCAGTCAGCGAGGTTGTCCGCACATTTGGCGGGTGCGGGTTGTCCGGCAACTTCTGTTGTTTCGCCAGGGTGTCGAGCAGTTGCAGCACGGATTTTTTGCGTCGGGCAGGGCGCTGCACGGTCAGCTCCTGGCCGTTGAACACAATGCCCCCGACCTGATCTCCGGACCACAGCGCCAGCCAGGACAAAATGCCGGCCATTTGCGCGCAGCGTACCTGTTTGTAGGCCCCGGTACTGGCAAAGAACAGGGTGGGCCCGAGATCACACAGCAGCAGCACCGGCCGCTCCCGTTCTTCTTCATACAGTTTGGTGTGAGGAGATTGGCGGCGGGCGGTCACCCGCCAGTCTATGCTGCGGATGTCATCGCCCGGCTGATACTGCCGCACCTCCGCGAACGCCATGCCTCTGCCCCGTTGTGGCGACCTTTGCAGGCCGGCCTGCTGGCTGCGCACCGGCCGTGCGGCTGGCAGCTTCAGCGCCCTGGCGTCCGCCTGAAGGCGGATCAGCGCGGGCAGGTCGATATGGGTGGCGTGAGGCGAGAGCATCATTGCGTATGATCAGGCGGTTACGGGAACGTGATCAATCAGTCTCTGAATCACCGTGTCAGCCGTCATGCCTTCCGCTTCCGCTTCGAAGGTCAGCAGAATGCGGTGGCGAAGCACGTCAAAGGCAATCTGGCGCACATCGTCGGGGCTGACGTAGTCGCGGCCATCGAGCCAGGCCAGGGCGCGGGCGCAGCGATCCAGCGCGATGGTGCCACGGGGGCTGGCGCCGAAGGCGGTCCAGCGCGCCAGCTCCGGATCCAGGCTTTGCGGGTTACGCGTGGCCAATACCAGCGCCAGCAGATATTGCTCGACCGGCTCGGCCATGTAGATGTCGCCAATCTCGCGGCGTGCCTGGAACACCTGGTCCGCGGTCAGCCGCACTTCCGCCGCCGGTTGCCCCTGCCGGTAATCGTTTCTGGCCAGATGGAGAATGGCTTTCTCGGCATCGGCCGACGGGTAGTCAATCACCACGTGCATCAGGAACCGGTCAAGCTGGGCTTCCGGCAGCGGGTAGGTGCCCTCCTGCTCGATCGGGTTCTGGGTGGCCATTACCATAAACAGCGGGTCGAGGGGAAAGGTGCGCATGCCGACACTGACCTGACGCTCGCCCATGGCTTCGAGCAATGCCGACTGCACTTTTGCCGGTGCCCGGTTGATTTCGTCAGCCAGCACCAGATTGTGGAAGATCGGGCCGTGCTGGAAATCGAACTGGCCGGTTTCGGCGCGGTAGATCTCGCTGCCGGTGACGTCCGACGGCAGCAGGTCGGGGGTGAACTGGATTCGGTGAAAGTCCCCTTCGAGATGCTCCGCAAGCGCCTTGATGGCCGTGGTTTTGGCCAGACCCGGTGCCCCTTCAACCAGCAGATGGCCGTCTGCCAGTAACGCAATCAGCAGCCGGTCTACCAGCTTTTCCTGACCTATGATCCTTTTGGCTAACTGAGATCTAAGCTCCCCGAACGTATGCTGTAATGACATGGGTAATCGTTGTTCCTGTGTGGAGGCTCTTTGCGTACGTAGTTGCCGCAGTTTTCGCATTTGGTCGGCAAAAATCAAGGGCTTGACTATGCTTATGTGACGATACCCTGATTACGTTTATTTCACACTAACCGAGGTCGACTATGAATGCGCTGACGGTGGCCAGCAAGGATCAGTTCTTCGAACAGCTGGCTGAAGCTTTCGCACAGAAAATTGCGAAAACCGAAGCAAAAAAGATCAGTGAATTTGCCAAACAACATTACGCGCACATTCCCCTTGAGGAGCTGGTCAGTCGACGATTTTCGGATACCTACGGAGCGGTACTCGCGGCCTGGCAGTTCCTGCAGAAACGCAGCGCGGAAGAAACCCCTGTGGCGGTGTTCAATCCGGACCTGGAGAGCGATGGCTGGCAGTCCACCCACACCGTCATCTTCATCCTGCATCCGAACATTCCGTTCCTGATCGATTCCCTGCGCATTGCCATCAACCAGCGCGAAATCGGTACCCATTCGATCCAGCATTCCATCCTGCGGGTCGACCGCAACGCCGACGGCAAGCTGCAGAAACTGCATTCCACCAAGAAATCCAGTGCCGGCTCCGAATACGAAGCGTTCATTGTGCTGGAGATTGATCGCCACAGCGACCCGAAGGATCTGCGCGAGCTGGAGCAGGTGCTGCAGACCATCCTCCACGAAGTACGGATCGCCGTCGAGGATTTCCCGGTGGTCACCGGCAAGGTAAGCGAAATTCTGGCGGAACTGGATGCCACCACAGCAGGCATCAGTGACCACGACAAGGAAGAAGCTCGGGCGTTTCTGACCTGGCTGTTGGGGGATCGCTTTACTTTCCTCGGGTATGACGAATACGACTTTGCCAAGGACAAGAGCGGCATGGTGGTTCGCCGGGTGGAAAATTCCGAACTCGGCATTCTGCGGGTCAACAACGAGCGTCCGGACCGGGTGCGGCTGAACGAGCTGCCCCAGCGAACCCGTCACGAGATGACCCGCACCGACGACATTTTCATTTTTGCCAAATCGGCGCAGCGGTCCCGCGTTCACCGCCCGGCCTACCCGGATTACATCGCGGTGAAGAAATTCAACAGCAAGGGTGAAGTGGTGGGCGAGCGCCGCTTCCTCGGCCTGTACACCGCCCGCGCCTACAACGAACGGCCCGACGAAATCCCACTGCTGCGCCGCAAGTTCGAACTGGTGATGAAGAAATCCGGCTTCCTGCGGGAGGATTATGCCGGCAAGGAGCTCGAACAGATCCTGACGCTGTATCCCCGTGACGAGCTGTTCCAGATCGAGCCCCAGGAGCTGCTGGGTGTGGCCAAAAGCATTCTCTACATCCAGGAGCGGCGGCGGATCGAGCTGTTCATGCGTGAAGACGTGTATGGCCAGTTTGTGACCTGCCTGGCGTTCTTCCCACGGGACATCTACAACACCGAGTTGCGCCTGAAGGTGGAGCAGGTGTTGCTGGATCGCCTGGAAGCGGAAGACATCGAGTTCGTGACCCACTTTTCCGAGTCGGTGCTGGCACGGGTGCAGTTCACCATTCGCGTTCCCCAGGTGGAGAATCGCCAGCTGCCAATAGCCGAGATTCGCGAAAAGGTGATCGAGCTGGCCCAGTCCTGGCGCGATGGCCTGGCGGAGGCGCTCAACGAAGTGTACGGCGAGGAGCAGGGCAACGAGCTGCACCGGTTGTATTCCGGCGGTTTCCCCGCCAGTTACACCGACATGTTCTCGCCGCGCCGCGCTGCCATCGATCTGGAGCACATCGCCGGCGCCGCCGCCGGCCAGCTGACCATGAGTTTCTACCGGGCGCTGGAGGAAGAGGAAAGCGTTCTTCACTTCAAACTGTTCTACGCCGACGAGCCCCTGCCACTGTCGGATGTCATGCCGATCTTCTACAACCTCGGCTTCCGTGTTATCGGGGAACACCCGTTCGAGGTCAGCGACCGTCACGGCAAGGTGGTGTGGATTCACGATTTCACACTGCAGGCGTACAGTGGCCGTGTGGTGGATATCCATCGCATTCGTCCGATCTTCGAGGATCTGTTCCGCCGCGTCTGGTACGGCGATGCCGAGAACGATGCCTTCAACCGGTTGCTGCTGTCGTCCTATATGAGCTGGCGGCAGATTGCTCTGCTGCGAACCTACGCCCGCTACATGCGGCAGATCCGCTTCTCCAACAGCCAGACGTTCATCTCCAACACCCTGGTCAATCACGTGGATCTGGCGCAGATGCTGCTGGAGTTCTTCGAGGTGCGTTTCAACCCCGAGCGTTACCAGAGCGAAGGCAAGAGCCGGGCCGCCCAGCAGAAGCTGGAGATCGAGTTCAATGCCGGCCTGGACAATGTCGAGAACCTCAGTGAAGACCGTGTGCTGCGCCTGTACCTGGAGCTGATCCAGGCCACCCTGCGCACCAACTATTTTCAGCGCGATGATGACGGCAACAACAAGCCATACATCAGCGTCAAATTCGATCCCACCCAGATTCCGGACATGCCGCTGCCGATGCCGATGTTCGAAATCTTCGTGTATTCGCCGCGGGGGGAAGGGGTGCACCTGCGGGGTGGCAAGGTGGCCCGCGGCGGGCTGCGCTGGTCTGACCGCTTCGAGGACTACCGCACCGAGATTCTCGGCCTGGTGAAAGCCCAGCAGGTGAAGAACGCGGTGATCGTGCCCGTGGTCGCCAAAGGCGGTTTTGTCGCCAAACGGCTGCCGGACCCGTCCGATCGGGAAGCCTTCCAGGCGGAGGGGATCGAAGCCTACAAAACCTTTATCCGTGGTCTGCTGGACATCACTGACAACCTGGTGGACGCCGGCATTCAGCCTCCGGAGCAGGTGATCCGTCACGATGACGACGACCACTATCTGGTGGTCGCTGCCGACAAGGGCACAGCCACTTTCTCCGACATCGCCAACGGCCTCTCTGCGGAGTATGGCTTCTGGATGGGCGACGCCTTTGCTTCCGGGGGCAGCAATGGCTACGACCACAAGAAAATGGGCATCACCGCGCGGGGTGCCTGGGTCTCTGTGGAGCGGCATTTCCGCGAAATGGGCATCAACCCCGCGCTGGACGAGTTCAGCGCCATCGGCATTGGTGACATGGGCGGCGACGTGTTCGGTAACGGTCTGCTGTGCTCCGAGAAAACCCGTCTGGTGGCGGCATTCAACCATGTGCACATCTTCATCGATCCGACCCCGGACGCCGAGAAGAGCTATAAGGAGCGCAAGCGTCTGTTCGAGCTGCCACGCTCGTCGTGGACCGATTACGACAGCAAGCTGATCTCCAAGGGCGGGGGTGTCTTCAGCCGCAGCGCCAAGTCCATTCCGGTCAGCCCGGAAATGAAGAAGCTGCTGGGCATCAAGTCGGACCGGGTGCCGCCGAACATGCTGATCACACACATTCTCAAGGCACAGGTGGACCTGCTCTGGTTTGGTGGCATCGGCACCTACGTCAAAGGCCAGGCCGAGACCCACGGTGACGTCGGCGACAAGGCCAACGACGGCCTGCGGATCAACGGTGCCGAACTGCGCTGCAAAGTGGTGGGCGAGGGCGGCAACCTGGGCATGACCCAGTTGGGCCGCATCGAGTTTGCCCTCAACGGTGGCCGCCTGAACACCGATTTCATCGACAACTCTGGCGGCGTGGACTGTTCCGACCACGAAGTGAACATGAAGATCCTGCTCAACCGGGCGGTGGCCCTGGGCGATCTGACCGCCAAGCAGCGCAACGTCATGCTTGAGGACATGACCGACGATGTCGGCGACCTGGTGCTGAAGAACAACTACCGCCAGACTCAGGCCATCAGTATCGCCAGCGTCGATGCCACCGGCCGCATGGAAGAGTACCGGCGGTTGATGAATACCCTGGAGAGCGAGGGCAAGCTCAATCGTGCACTGGAATTCCTGCCGGAGGACGAGACACTGTCTGAGCGCAAGCTCGACAAGAAAGGCCTGACCCGCCCCGAACTGTCGGTACTGATTTCCTACGTCAAGGGGGATCTCAAGCAGACGCTGATCGCCAGCTCACTGCCGGACGAACCTCTGCTGGCGGGCGAAATGTACAAGGTGTTCCCCCAGGCGCTGACCCGCAAGTTTTCCGATGAGCTCGGCGAGCACCAGCTGCGGCGGGAAATCATTGCCACCCAGATCGCCAACGACATGGTCAACCACATGGGGATTACCTTTGTGGAGCGCCTGTCGCAGTCCACCGGTGCTGATCCGGCGTCGATTGCCCTGGCCTGGATCATCGCCCGGGACGTGTTCCGCCTGGACACCTGGTGGGACAAGATCGAATCCCTCGATTTCCACATTTCGGCAAAACTGCAGATGGAGCTGATGAACGACCTGATGCGCCTGGTGCGGCGCTCTGTGCGCTGGCTGTTGCGTAACCGTCGTGCCGAACTCAACATCCAGAGCCATATGGAGCGGTTCGCCGACAGCGTCTGGAAAATCACCGCCGATCTGCCGGACTACCTTGGCGAACAGGCGCGCTCCCACTGGGACAAACGTTTCAACGAACTGCTGGAAGCCGGGCTGCCTAAAGAGCTGGCCTCGGTGTTGGCCGGTACCAGCTATCTGTATTCCTCGCTCGGCATTATCGAGGCCCGGGAAGCCACCGGCCTGCCGCTGAAAACGGTCGCCAACCTGTACTATGATCTGGGCGAACGGCTGGATCTGAGCTGGTTCGCCAATGCCATCGCCGCGCTGATTCCGGCGTCGCACTGGCAGGCGCTGGCGCGGGAAAGCTTCCGCGAGGATCTGGATTG
>JAEPMM010000333.1 GCA_017643965.1 Marinobacter sp. | reverse complement strand
CATGGATGGCGAAAGCTAAGCGGCCAGGGATGGCTTGAGCGTGTCCCGGAAAGCCGAACCACACACCGGCCCTCCCCCTGGCTCAACCAGCCCGGACTATACCTCAATTCAGCGGCCGACGACTTTCTCAGCCTCTTCCACCGGCGTGTGGCGAACGTCCTCGCCCTTGACCATGAAGATCACGTTCTCGGCGAGGTTGCAGGCGTGATCCCCTACCCGCTCCAGAGCGCGAAGCACCCACATGACTGACATGCAGCGGGAAATGTTGCGGGTGTCTTCCATCATGAACGTCAACAAGGTGCGCGTGGCCGCCTGGTATTCCTCATCCACCCGCTTGTCTTCCTTCATGATCCGCAGCGCCTGCTCAGCGTCCAGGCGGGCAAAGGCGTCCAGGGCGTCACGCAGCATGCTCAGCACGTGGTTGCCGATGTGGCGGACTTCCACGTAGCCGCGGGGCGCCTGACCTTCCTCGTTGAGCTTGATGGCGAACTTGGCGATTTTCTTGGCATCGTCCCCCACCCGCTCCAGATCGGCGACCATCTTGATCACAGAAATCACCAGCCGCAGATCCCGTGCCGTAGGCTGACGGCGGGCAATGATCAGAGTGGCCTCTTCGTCGATGTCGATTTCCATCTGATCGACTTTCTTGTCGCCAGCACGGACTTCATCCGCCAGGTGGCCATCATTGTCCACCAATGCATGAATCGCACGGTCCACCTGTGTCTCAACCATCCCGCCCATTTTCAGGAACTCGGTTTTGAGCTCCATGAGTTCATCGTTGAACTTATGGGAAATGTGGTCGCCGTAAACGTCGCCCTTTTTGGTTGGCATAACTTTGTTCTCCAATGTTCAGCAATAGCCGGATTAACCGAAACGACCGGTGATGTAGGATTCTGTCAGCTCGTGCTCAGGCGCGGTGAAGACCTTGGTGGTCTCGTTCACTTCCACCAGATGCCCCAGGTGGAAGTACGCGGTGCGGTGTGACACCCGGGCCGCCTGCTGCATTGAGTGGGTCACGATCACGATGGTGTAGCTCTCCGACATTTCGGAAATCAGCTCTTCCACTTTGGCGGTGGCGATCGGGTCCAGCGCCGAGCAGGGCTCGTCCATCAGGATCACTTCCGGGCTGACGGCGATTGCCCGTGCAATGCACAAGCGCTGCTGCTGACCACCGGACATGCCGGTGGCGACCGCATCGAGGCGGTCTTTTACTTCATCCCAGAGACCGGCCTTGCGCAGACTGTTCTCGACGATTTCGTCCAGGTCCGACTTGCGGTTGGCCAGGCCGTGAATGCGCGGGCCATAGGCCACGTTGTCGTAGATCGACTTGGGGAAAGGGTTCGGTTTCTGGAACACCATGCCCACCCTGGCCCGCAACTCCACAACATCGCGCTTCGGATCGTAAATATCATGGTCGTCAATGGACAGCTGACCTTTGACCCGGCAGATATCGATACTATCGTTCATTCGGTTCAGGCACCGGAGAAACGTTGATTTACCGCAACCCGACGGACCGATAAAGGCGATCACTTCGTTACGGCCAATATCCAGACTGATATTCTTGATAGCCCGGTCCTGGCCATAGAACACTTCGACGTTGCGAAGCTTGAACTTGGGGTTCTCCGAGAACGGATCACCCACGGTCTTTCCCTCTTCGACCAGGGTTTCCGCCGGCTTTTCTTCCTGCACTGGAATAATGGTTTCTTCAGGCATATCCGCTTCGCTGGTTACGGTTGGGTTCATAGTATTCATCAATAATCTCCTTACCACCGACGCTCAAGACGTTTACGGAGCCAGATGGCCAGTGCGTTCATAGTGATCATGAAGGTCAGCAGCACCATAATGCCGGCAGACGCCAGCTCAACAAAGCCTTGTTCGGAGCTGCTGGCCCAAAGGTATATCTGTACTGGCAATACCGTCGCTGAATCGAAGAAGCCACCGGGCACATCCACGATGAACGCGACCATGCCAATCAGCAATAGTGGCGCTGTCTCGCCCAGGGCCTGAGCCATCCCGATGATGGAACCGGTGAGCATGCCGGGCATTGCCAGAGGTATCACGTGATGGAGCACCACCTGCATCTTGGAGGCGCCAACACCCTCTGCAGCCTCCCGAATGGAGGGCGGTACGCTCTTGATTGCCGCCCTGCCGGAAATGATGATGGTTGGCAGCGTCATCAGCGCCAAGACCATGCCACCCACAACCGGAACCGAACGTGGCATGCCGAAGAGCCCAATAAAGACCGCCAGGCCAAGCAGACCAAAAATGATCGACGGCACTGCCGCCAGGTTGTTGATATTGACTTCGATAAAGTCGGTAATCTTGTTCTGGGGGGCAAATTCCTCCAGATAGACCGCGGCGGCAATACCGACGGGAAACGCAATCACCAGCGTCACCAGCATGGTCAGCAGAGAACCGACAATCGCCCCGAGAATACCCGCATTGGCAGGCTCCCTGGAATCACCGCGGCTGAACAGCACATCGTTGAAACCGGTATCGATAACGCCTTTTGCCTGCAGTTGATCCACCCAGCGTTGCTGTTGCTCAGACAGTTTAACGCTGTACCGCGGATTATCCGCGTGCTTGACATAGGTGGAGACCCTATCGTGCGCCAGGAACTCCATGGTCTGAGTGGTGTTCAGAAAATCCGGATTATCTTTCAGTAAGTCACGAATATCACTGGCGCCATAAGTGCCGATCAATCGGCCCAGTTCCCGTTTCTCGGCCGCACTGTCAGCCTCCGGAATATTCGCCTGCAAGGCCGCAATAATGGGCGCAACAAAGTCAGCCATGGAGAGCTGATCCGCGTCCGTCGGGTCGTCCAGGTACATCATTTCGGAATCAAGAGTCACATCCAGCGTAATCGTGGTCTTGACGAAACCGGTGTGGCCTTTGCCGATAATGTCGGCAAAAAGAATAGCCAGAGAGGCAAGGGCAATGAAAATCGCCAGCATGCCATACAACCGGAACCGACGTTCCTTGCGATAGCGGCGCTTGAGCGAGTTGCGGACAATCTCCGCCTGAGAACGTTGATCAGTCATACTGTTCCCTATACTTGCGAACGATCTTTAAGGCCACCACGTTCAGCAGCAGCGTAACGATGAACAACAGCATACCCAGGGCAAATGCGGACAGGGTCTTGGCACTGTCGAACTCCTGGTCACCCACCAGCAGCGTTGCAATCTGCACAGTCACGGTCGTTACCGACTCCAGGGGGTTGGCCGTGAGGTTTGCGGCGAGGCCCGCCGCCATCACTACGATCATGGTCTCGCCGATAGCACGGGACGCGGCCAGCAGGATGCCACCAATGATCCCCGGCAGTGCGGCGGGGAAAATGACCTTCTTCATGGTTTCGGACTGGGTGGCGCCCAGCGCCAGGGAACCGTCTCGCATCGCCTGGGGAACCGCGTTGATGACGTCGTCAGAGAGCGAAGACACGAACGGCACAATCATGATGCCCATCACCAGACCGGCAGCCAATGCACTCTGGGAAGACGCCTCCAGACCCACCATTTCCGCAAGATCGCGGATAAACGGCGCTACGGTCAGTGCCGCAAAGAAACCGTAAACAACCGTCGGAATGCCCGCCAGCATTTCCAGCAACGGCTTTGCGGTAGAACGCACCCGCTTGCTGGCGTATTCGGACAGGTAGATGGCTGACAGCAGGCCAATGGGCACAGCAACCAGCAGGGCGATGGCTGAAATCAACAAGGTGCCGGTAAACAGCGGGATGACACCGAACGCCCCTTCAGATCCCACCTGATCAGCCCGCAGGGCCGTCTGAGGGCTCCAACTGGTGCTGAACAGGAAATCACTGATCGGTACCCGACCGAAGAACCGGATGGTCTCCAGAATCACGGAAAAGACGATACCCGCCGTGGTCAGGACCGCCAGCGCCGCACAAACAAAGAAGATGCGGCGAAGCGTTGTCTCTACGTTGAGTCTTGCGTTGATGTGAGGCGAAACACGGGTCCACGCAAACGCGGCACCGGACACGGCAACTAGCAGAACCAGATCGGCTTTGAAGTTCTCGCTCTGACTATCCATCGCTTCAAGCACCGACGCGGCGCTGACAATAT
>JAEPMM010000092.1 GCA_017643965.1 Marinobacter sp. | reverse complement strand
GCCTACGGCATGACCGAAACCAGCCCGGTGTCCACCCAGACCAGCTCCCTCGACCCGTTCGAGAAACAGGTCACCACAGTGGGCCGTACCCAGCCCCACCTGGAAACCAAGATCGTCGACCCGGCCACCGGCAACGTGGTGCCCCGCGGTGAAATCGGTGAACTCTGCACCCGTGGCTACAGCGTGATGCTGAAGTACTGGAACAACGACGAAAAAACCCGCGAAGCCATCGACGACGCCGGCTGGATGCACACCGGCGACCTGGCCACCATGGACGAAGACGGCTACATCCAGATCGTCGGCCGCATCAAAGACATGGTCATCCGCGGCGGCGAGAACATCTACCCGAAAGAAATCGAAGAGTTTCTCTACACCCACCCCGCCATCGAGGAAGTGCAGGTAACCGGCATTCCCGACGACAAGTACGGCGAAGAACTGATCGCCTGGGTGAAACTGAACCCGGACGCCGAACCGGTGACCGCCGACGAACTGCAGGAATTCTGCAAGGGCAAGATTGCCCACTTCAAGATTCCGAGGAACTACAAGTTTGTGGAGGAGTTCCCGATGACGGTGACCGGGAAGATTCAGAAGTTCAAGATGCGGGAGATTTCTATTGAGGAGATGGGGTTGAAGAAGTAATCCCCTTCCCGTTCATTGGCCCTACCTTCAGACCCCGGCTATATGTCGGGGTTTGTGCTTTGTGTACTCTGCGTATACGCTTCTCGAGAAAGTGGAATCATGAAGCGCGCTTCGTTGTTGCGCTGCGATATTACAGAATTGTTGACCACTACCTTTGCAGGGACATGATTTAATGGCTATTTTAGTGGTTAGCTTACGAACTAAGGCGGAATAATGAAGCGGTCAAAGTTTTGTCACCGATGTGACCGCTATCTGACTGCTGTTAGGTATGAAGGGAGGAGCAGTGCCGAAGATCAAGTTTGAGGATAGAGCTGTAGCGTTCATCGACGTTCTCGGCTTTAAGAATGTTGTCGATGCGGCAGGTCAAGGGGGGAATAAACATGCTGAACTCGAGACCCTAATTGATCTGCTGGAGAGCGCGGTTCCCAATCTGGATGGAACTGTAGATCATACGGTGCCCAAGGACCTGATTCCGAAGCATATCTACATATCGGACAGCATTATTTTGAGTGCCCCGCTAACCTCAAGCCAAATGCCCAGTTATCGGGGATTGTCGATTCTGGTGATGCGCGTTATCCAGATTAGTCATCTCTTGCTGTCTAAAGGATACTTGCTCCGAGGAGGCATATCGGTCGGCTCAGTTTGGCACACTGATTCGAATATCGTCGGCCCTGCGTATCAAGAGGCATATCAGATAGAGACAAAAACCCTTGTCCCCCGAGTTGAACTGTCACCCGGTGCAAAAAACCATTGGATCAACACCGAGGGTCATTCGAACAAGATGTGCCTTGGTTATATGGCTCGATTCATGGTCAATGTGTTGCATGACTATTACATACAGGATGATTCTCATGGTGCGGCGGAACGCGCCTTCGAAAAATATTCTCGCACAATAGATAGCAACCTGAGAGCGCCTAATCATCCAGAGCCCGTCAGGTACAAGTGGTGGTGGTTTAAAGAATACTTGGAAAGTGAAGTTGAGCGGAATGACTACATCATTCATACCTAACAAGGCGGTCAACGGGACGCTGGCGTTATGTTTTCGGGAGATATCGTGCGTAAGGAAGACATTAATAACGAGTTGAAAGATCTTACTTTCGACTTCTTCTACTGGTTTTCACGGTTTGAGTTTGCCCTGAAAGAAAACAAGTATCTAAAGCGGGATGGTATCGGAGACAACGCTGAGCCAGGGTGGTGTAAGTTTGTTGATCAGCACAAGCAGGCCTTTCAACATACAGATGAGACGAGAAGCCTGCTGGCGCTTAATCCAAAAAGGCAAAAAGTGGGTGAAAACGCAGGTCTTGAATGGAGAGACGTCGGTTTAGATGATTGTGATTCCGACTTGTGTAAAGTGGTTCGCCTGCTAAAGACTATACGAAATAACCTATTTCATGGTGGGAAGCACGGTGCTGAAGGCTGGGATGACCCTGAAAGAACAAAAAATTTATTAGTGGTTGCGAAAATTATATTGGATCAACTAGCCGGGCTAGCACGTTTTGAAGCAGATTATAAGCAGTACTACTAAAAACATAACAATGCCATGCACGTGACAAGCGCGTGATGGCGGGCGTTATACGTCAGCACGGCCTGAGCATAGAATGTAGAAGGGAAATATTTTGACTAAAAAAGAAAGAGAAAAGCAAAGGCTGATAAAAGAGCTGCTAGATTCGATAGATAATAGAAATTTAGCGGTATTTGCCGGGGCCGGTCTCTCTATCCCTGCTGGCTATGTGAACTGACAGCAGCTGCTAAATCCTATTGCTGATGAGCTTGACTTAGATGTTGAGAAAGAAGCAAATAACTTGGTCCATCTTGCGCAATATCACTGCAATGTTAATCAATCAAACAGAGGAAAGATAAATCAACTTCTTATTAACGAGTTTTCACAAAGCGCAAGCCTAACTGAGAACCATAGAATTCTTTCACGACTCCCTATTGAAACATTCTGGACGACAAACTATGACAGAATGATTGAATCAGCTCTTTCCGACGCAGGTAAAGTTCCTGACGTAAAATACAATAACAAGCAGCTGGCGTTCACCGTCCCGAAACGAGATGCGGTCGTATATAAGATGCACGGTGACATTGAGCACCCTAGCGAGGCCATTTTAACTAAAGATGACTATGAAAGTTACCACGTTAGAATGCAGCCATTTATTACCGCTTTAAGTGGCGACCTTGTATCAAAGACATTCCTTTTTATTGGCTTTAGTTTTACCGACCCAAACTTAGATTACATATTGAGTCGAGTTCGAGTTGCATATAGTAGGGATCAGAGACCCCACTATTGCCTACTAAAAAATCTAGAAAAAGATCCAGGCGAGGCCGACGCAGATTTTGAATATAGACAGAGAAAGCAAGAGTTATTTATTCAAGATCTGCTTCGTTTTGGAATAAAATCTGTAATGGTAGATGAGTATTCCGAAATCACCGATATTCTTAGTCAGCTGGAAGTTAAGATTAAGGCTAAATCAATATTTATTTCTGGAGCTGCCAGTCAGTATGCACCTTACGAGAAGATCGAAGCAGAAAGGTTTGTGTACGATCTAAGCAAAGAAATAATATCGCATGAACTTAAGGTGGTTTCTGGCTTCGGGCTAGGTATTGGCAGTGCGGTTATCTCTGGAGCGCTAGAATCCATTTATATGAGTGGGCATAAACTAGACGATGATCAGCTTCTGCTCAGGCCATTTCCGCAGTCGCAAGTTGGGTCAACAGACCTAAAAACACTATGGCGTCGGTATCGCGAAGATATGATTTCTTACGCTGGGATTGCTATCTTCATATTTGGTAACAAATCTGTAAATGAGGAGATAGTCCTATCCAATGGGATGGAAGAAGAATTTGAAATTGCCTTGAGTCAAGGCACCTTAATTATACCTGTTGGATCAACCGGTTACATGGCGCAAGAGCTCTGGAAAAAACTTAAATCGAAAATTGAATCTGGTGAATATCTACTTCCAGGTGGCTTAGAGAAAAAATTATTGGAGTTGGGCGATACTGGAAAGGATCTTAGTGACATAAAGAGCCTTATTTTGGAAGTTATCTTAAAATACAACAAAGGAGCGTAATATGGGTAGGAAAGTATTTTTCAGCTTTAAATATAAAGATGTTTCTCGAGCTATGGTCGTAAGAAACAGCTGGGTAGCACAGGGGAAGGAGGCCGCTGGATTCATAGATAAAGCAGATTTTGAGGCAGTAAAAAAGAAAGGGGACGCGGCAATTAGAAACTGGATTGACAAGCAGCTCGAGGGTACATCAGTCACGGTGGTTCTTGTCGGTGAAAAAACCTGCAGCAGCCGGTGGGTCAAGTACGAGATTGAGCAGAGTATTGCCCGCGGAAATGGACTCTTAGGTATTGATATAAGTAAGATTAAGAATCTGCAGGGCGAAACATCTGAGCGATGCGGGGAAATACCAAATGGTTACAGTTTCTATCTTTGGAATAACCACGACGGATACAACAAAATGGGTGGCTGGATAGAAAAAGCGGCAAAGGCTGCGGGAAAGTAGAAACGTATAACAATCGGCTGCACAGCGACCGATTTTACGCCGCTATGCGGCTCCAAATCGGCGCGTGAGCCGAGCGTTATACCGATTGGGACGAAGTGATTGAGTAAAAGTCAACTAGAACTTAGCGATGGAACGTTGCGTCAGCGCAGAAACCTGTTGCTGGTGACGATGCTTCTAATCTTCATGCATCATGGCCGAGTTGAATTTGGCGCTGATGTGAAGATATTTGGGGCATCAGCGTCTATCGGGAATCCCGATTTTTTGCTGCAGTTCCTGTTTATTGTTCAAGCGTATTTACTATGGCGTTTTTACCAATATTTTAACGCAGATTCCGCATACTCTGAGCTCAAGAACCAATTCCGTTACACTTTGACAAATAGGCTTGATAGTTCGACTCTACAGCAAATTTTCAAACGTTTGCCGGAGGGTAAAAGCACACTTTCGGGTAGCTATCCCTACAGTAAGCTGGAAAGCCTTGATTCCAGCTATTTTCAGGTAGAGGTGGAAGTACCAAGTGCCGACTTTCAAAAAGAAAAATTTTCAGTTCGAGTTCCCAAGGCCCCAATAGAACGGCAGCGTATTCCGGTTCTGATTGGTTTTTTGTTTAGAGGTCGAATCCTCTCAGACTTTTTTCTTCCTTACCTGCTGGTGGGGTATTCGGTGCTTGTGTATCTGCTATAACCAGTAGCTTCAGCCGACCGGTGCTACGCGCAAGCGGCTGAGCATGGGGTTATATTTTCAGGAGTCTGTATGGCCAGTGAAAAACCCACGATGATACTGAAGTCTAGGTCGGACTTGGGCGACGAAGAAATTGCTTCTTTGACGGATGCTGAAGCGTGGAAGCTGATATATTCGATTCGCACCACAAAGGCAAAAGATAGTCGCTTGCACGTTTGCTTCACTGGGTTCGGCACGAGTAAAAAAGAAGAGCTAACCAACCTTGCGCATGATAATCGTTTCAAGGTTGTCGCTTCGGTGACCCAGAAGCTTGACTATCTTGTGGGCGGAGAAAACGCGGGTCCAAAAAAAATCGAGAAAGCTGAATCTCAGGGAGTGCAGTTTCTTCGTGAGGAGCAGTTCGTAAACCTTGTAGAGACCGGCGAGGTTCCAAGTGCAACATAGCCATGCGCGTCACTCGGATACCCTTTTCTCCGCTCCGCTCCAAAAAGGCCACCGGTGCGTTTGGCGTGATAGGAAGGACGGGCATTTGAACCGATGAGTTATTGGAAAGTTGTATGGGACGCTTATCATGCTGAAGCGACGCGGCTAAAAATTTTTTTGGGAATATGGGATTCAACGTCGCTATGGGAAAGGTTCTACACCATAGCCTTAGTAGTAATTTTTCTTTTTTCGCTCGTCTTATTCTTCATCCTACAAGGTTGGCTACTAGTTCCAGTTTTGCTTGCTGAAGTCGCTTTGATCGTGAAGTTCACATCCCTGAATGAGAAAATGGTGTACGCGGAGTTTGGCGATCAGGAGGAAAAACAGCCTTTAAAATCTCAAAATTATCAGGATACGCGATACCTGATATTTAAGAAAAAGCTAAAAAAGTCCTTTATTGGCGAGGCAACCATAAGGGGATGTTTCGAGCTCTTAGATTCGCAGATAGATATTGTTGCCACGGAGTCTGCGGCAACAAAAAAGATTGTTACTTTCTCTTTGGGTTTGCTTGCTGGTTTGGTTGGATCGGTCTGGAGCAGGATGGAGTATGCGGAGCTTGCTCTCGTCGCTGCAGCGATCATTTCTTTCATGTTGTTGATAGTTGTCGTCGCTTCAGGTTTCCCGTCAAAACTAGAGAAACTAAAGGAGCTGAGATACTTCATGCTGCTGTACTGCCATGAGGCGTCTATAACCAGCCGCGAAAGGCAGACGGCTTTCAGCCGCCGCTTCGCTCCGCGTTAAAGCTCGTTGCCGCCTCCGTCCGAAGAAACAGTCCCGGAATATTATTGGGTTAGCAACCGGCTTTACTTTGGGGTGAATCCCATTCCGGCCCCATGGGTCTTCACCTTCTACCTTGCGCCCGTTCTGCTTCCAACTTCGGTTAGAGAGGCAGAACCGAAAACTCCCCTTTGGCCAGAAGCTCGCCTTCCTCTGTGACCACCTCAACTCGCCAGTCTCCCACCATGTGTTGGTCGATATACTTGGCTGAGGATGCGCGCATGGGGTCAACCGACGGGCTAATTTCCACCCGCGCAACCCGTTCATCCTCCAGGTACCAGTCGTGAAAGTGCAACTGACCTTCCATGCCCTGGATTTCGGTAAACAGGTAAATTCGAACCAGTCCGTCACTGTCCATCGTCAAAACGTTCGGGATTTCGTCAATCGGCTCTTTTTCCTCCAGGCCGGTACTCAGTTGCGCCCGGATCACGTGATCAGAAAGTAGCTTGATGGAGGCAGCGTCTTCCCGGGACGGTTCGGATTCTCCTGCAGCCTCCGCAGGAAGGGGGGCGGGTTCTGCAGTGGAATCACTGGCGACTGCTCCCGCTGTAGTTTCGGAGACGACGACAGGCGCCTCGGCCATTTCAGTTTGAACTAAATTTTTCTCGTCCGGCATGCCAGCGTTTGCGCCAGAGCCCGATGTTTCTTGTGATGCGGTCTTCGGTAACTGGATAGATGCAGGCTCGGCGGACGAGAGCTGGTCGACATATACCGACGGGAGAGAAGGCGCCTCCACTTCCTGATTCTCTGAAAGCGCTTCCTTTTGCTCGCCGATACCAAAGATTTCTAAAGCGCCCCAGATTATGCCCCCCACCAGCAGAATTAATACGAAAAGAGCAGCAAAGATGCGTCCCCAAAGATACACAACAACCTCTTCGGGCTCTGCGGGCTCAGGTAGGCGGGAGGATTTGCCTGAAAAACGTTGATCTTGCGGTCTTGCTGTTTTCACCAGTCATTCTTCCTTGAAGCGGGCAAAGGGAGACACAATCCTTTAAAAAATACACTATAGCAAACTCATGCGAGTACGAGGGAGCGGCCATGACCACACAGAACATCATGATCGAGGAAGAGAGTGAGATAGACATCCCGGCTATCTCAGCCATTACCATCGCCGCTTTTCAGCCCCTGGAAATGGAACGGTGGTGTTCCATGAGGGGTTCAATGCCGCTGACTCACGGACAGACGCATGGTCATAGCTGAAACACCCAGATTGTTACTGCGTGAGTTTTCATCGGAAGATGTTGGCGCACTTGCGGAGGTTCTTGGTGATCCGAAGGTAATGGAGTTTTCGACCAAAGGGCCATGCACCGAGGATGATACCCGGCAGTTTATCGACTGGTGCCTGGACTCTTACCGCGATCATGGTTTTGGCCAGTGGGCCATTGTCGATCGTCGCTCCCGAGCAGTGATTGGTTTTTGCGGGTTGAGCCAGGTAGAACTTGATGGCGCTCAGGAGGTTGAGATTGGCTATCGCCTTGCGCCAAGTGTATGGGGGCAAGGCCTGGCGTCAGAGGCTGCGGAGGCGGTGTTGGAGTATGGCTTCTCGCACTGTCACATTGACTCGATCATCGCGATCATCGCTACTCACCACGTCGTTTCTGCCTGTGTGGCGGAGAAGGTGGGATTAAGAATCGACACCCATACAAAATACCGTGGCTGGGACGTTTGTATCTACCGCAAACGCCGTACGATGAATATGGGCATCTAACCCGCCCGCAGTCGAGTGTGCCGAAGAGGTGCAGCCCCCATGAGAGCTTTGATCAGAGTGTGGTCGAAATACTCTGCCTTCGCTTGTGATCGTACATACGCCCGTCCGCACAACCGAGCAGCGCGCTGGCTGTTCGGCCGTCCTCAGGGTAGAGGGCGGCCCCGATGCTGCACGACAGGAATACCGACCGCTCGCCAAGTTTGAAGGGCTCGGCCAGCGTAGCGCGGATCTTGTCGACTGCGATGGCCAGGTTGACGTGGTTGTCGATGCCCGTCAGCAGCACCGTGAACTCATCGCCACCCATGCGCGCTACCGTATCGGTGTCGCGCGTGCATTGCTCCAGCCGCCGAGCCATCTGAACCAGCAACTGGTCGCCCAACTCATGTCCGAACTGGTCGTTGATCGGCTTGAAGTCATCCAGATCGAGAAACAACAGGGCCAGTCCGGTGTTGTGTCGGTCGGCGGTGTGAAGAGCGGTTTCCAGGCGGTCCGAAAACAGGGAGCGGTTGGTCAGGCCGGTAAGCGGGTCGTGGTGGGCCAGGAAACGCAGGTGCAGCTCGGCCTGTTTCAGCGCGGTGACATCCCGAGCCAACCCAATTCTCAGCCGATCCTGTTCATACCAGCTGGCAGACCACAGAATATGGACGGTTCTGCCATCACGGTGCCGGTAACGGTTTTCGAAGTTCAATTGACGCTTACCGCTGGTAACGCTGGCCGCGGACGCAAGAGTAGCATCAAGGTCCTCGGGCAGAACGTAATCGAAGATGGTTGTCCCGATCATCTCCCGCGCGGCGTAGCCCAAAAGTTCTTCACAGGCATCACTGACGTAGACGATCGTACCGTGCTCATCCACCACGAACACGGTATCGAGCAGCAGGTTAATCAATTTGGGGTAAATCGTGTTCAGGTCAACCGGCATCGGCAAGCCACTTACGTCTTCGGCGGATGTCTTTCCCCCAGCATAATGGGGAATCCCCGATACCGGTAGTGGAATTACGGCGTAGCTGTGGCGGAAAAGGTCGCGTGCCACGTAACTCCTGACCAAAGCTACATCTTCGCGGTCTAATCAACGCACCCACCGCGGATGCTTTCACAGTGCTGGCGATCGCCGTTGCGATCAGTGTAGGCCCGCGCCGAGTGGTAATGAAAGCTCATCCTATCAGCCCCGCCGGTTCTCGCGTCGTCAATCAACCGTTCGTCCGCATCGTCGTAACCAGGCTCATCCGGAGCCTTTAGCCAACGATCAAACCAAGCGACGGTATAGTGGGTAATGGAAGGCCTGCCCCACCCGCCCGAGCAGGCGTTCCGGGACACATCCGGGCACCAGGAAGTAGCCGGAAATTGCGGCAACAGGGAGAAATCGAAGTGTGTGGTGCCCTGGAAACCGAGGGTGTAAACCGGAACATCGGCGGCTTTCCATGCCTCGAACGCGACCTTGCTGCCAGCTGGGTCCGGCGGCACCAGATAGGGAAGCGGCGCGAATCCGTAATCCGCAAAGAATGACATGGCCGGTGCCCTCGGTGCGTATTCCGGGAGAACCCCTTGGGTGATGGCCAGCAGCATGACATCGTAAAGCGGAGCCGGCAGCTGCAGATTCGAAGCGGTTGTCAGGCCCTCTCCTGTGGGGGTGATCAGACTGTCCCAGGCGACCACCGCATCCACCGGGTTATTCTCATCCATCAGCCCGGGCCAGGGCTCAGCGCCCGGTGCGCCGAAGCCCTGAACCACAGATACGCCGATAGCGCCGAGAGAGTGCCCCGCAATGCCAAGGCGCGAGTGATCCAGCCGCGACCATTCCGGGTTATGGTCGAATACCTCGGTG
>JAEPMM010000150.1 GCA_017643965.1 Marinobacter sp. | reverse complement strand
CGGTAAATCTGGAAGGCACACAACAGTGTCAGCGCGGGCAGTATCCAGATCACCGTCAGATTGGAGAACCAGCGCTCCCTAACCATGTCATCCACAAACGGCGTCCACACACTGATGATGCCAAACACCACCAGCACGGCTGCCAGCAGGGGCAACGCCAGTTTGTAGGCCCAGTCCTGCAGGCGCCCCTCGGTTTTCATGATCAGCCAGGTGGCGCCGAGCAGGGAATAGCCGGCCAGCATGCCGAAACCGGTCAACACCGTGAACGGTGTCAGCCAGTCCAGTGGCCCGCCCACATAAACGCCGTCGGCGGTTTCCATGCCCTGAATGTACGCGCCCACCACCGCGCCCTGAGCGAACGCGGCAATGGTGGATCCCCCGGCAAACGCCCAGTTCCAGAGATAGCGTGAGGTGTTGGCTTTGAAGCGGAACTCGAAGGCCACACCGCGGAAGATCAGCCCAGCAAGCAGCAGGAAAACCCCGATGTACAGTGCAGGCAGAAAGATGGAGTACACCAGCGGGAAGGCGGCCAGCAGGCCAGCGCCGCTGAGCACCAGCCAGGTTTCGTTGCCGTCCCACACCGGAGCGACCGTGTTCATCATGGTGTCACGGTCTCCCTCTGAAGGAGCGAACGGAAACAGGATACCAACGCCCAGATCGAATCCGTCCATCAGCACATACATGATGATCCCGAAACCGATGATGAAGGCCCAGATGAGGGGCAGATCGAACAGTTCCATAATCAGTGACCTCCCTGGTTGACTGGCTTGGCAGTGCCGACCATGTCGTCACCGGGGTGTTCAATCTCGAACGGCACATGAGTGGCCGACAGCGGGCGCTTGGGCCGTTCCACCTCATGCTCGTCGTCATCGTGGGTGTCTTCAAGCCCCACGTAGAGCACCCGCATCAGGTAATAAACGCCGGCTGAGAACACCAGCCCGTACACCACGATATAGCCAATCAGGGAGAACAGCGCCATGCCGCCCGTCAGGGACGGCGTGAGCCCTTCTGCATGGGTCATCATGCCGTACACCAGCCAGGGCGAGCGACCTGACTCGGTGACAATCCAGCCGGCCAGCACCGCAATGAACGGGGTGATACTCATGAACCGCAGGCCCTGGAGGAACCAGGGCGAGCGCCAGAAACGGCCCCCTTTGCGCAAAATAAGCCCGGCCGCACTGAACGCGATCATCAGCAGCCCCAGGCCCACCATCACGCGGAACGACCAGAACACCAGGGCTACCGGTGGCTGTTCTTCCACCGCCACCTCATTCAGGCCGGGCACTTCGCCGTCCCACTCGTGGGTCAGGATCAGGCTCGCCAGCCCGGGGATTCCGATCTCGAAATGGTTGGTCTGGTTGGCCTGATCCGGAATCGCGAACAGCAACAAGGGCACATTGCCGGAAGTTTCCCAGTTACCTTCCATGGCAGCCACTTTGGCTGGCTGATGCTCCAGGGTATTGAGGCCGTGGAAATCCCCCACCACCGCCTGCGTCGGGGCAATGATCAGCAGCAGCCACAGGCACATGGACAACGCTTTCTTGTTGGCCTCCACCTCGCGACCGCGCAGCAGATACCAGGCGCTCACCCCGGCCACCACAAAGCCGCCGGTGAGGAACGACGCCAGGCCCATGTGCATGAACCGGTATGGGAACGACGGGTTGAAGATCGCCTCACGCCAGGAGGTAATGAAGAAGGCGCCATCACGGAGCTCGACGCCAGCGGGCGTGTGCAGCCAGCTGTTGGCCGACAGAATCCAGAACGAGGAAATAAACGTGCCGACCGCCACCATGATGGCGGCAAGCAGGTGGACCCCCGGGGGCACCTTGTCGCGCCCGAACAACAACACCCCGAGGAAGGCCGCTTCCAGGAAGAAGGCGGTCACCACCTCGTAGCTCAGCATTGGCCCGAGGAAATTGGCTGAGGCCTGGGCGAAGTTACTCCAGTTGGTGCCAAACTGGAACGACATCACGATGCCGGACACCACCCCCATACCGAAGACAACGGCGAACACCTTGGTCCAGAAAGCAGACAGTTTTACCCAGACCGGATTCCCGGTTTTGAAGGCCAGGCCCTCAAGCACTGCAATATAGGACGCCAGCCCGATGGTAAACACCGGGAAGATGGCATGAAATGACACCACGAACGCGAACTGGATTCGCGATAGGATAAGAGGATCGAGCTCCATAGAAACCTCCGGTAACTACTCACACATTACGTAAGCGGGCCTGTTAACTCCGCCCGGCCACTGCCTCTGGCGCATCTTGTAGAGTTGTTTTTACCGGCAGATGCAGGTCATGCTACTGGAAATACGACCTGAACCAACAGGACAGATTGTCGCACCCATTGATTTATAACAATTATGGCGAATCCAATGAGCTTTTACGAAGATCGAATACTGCCACACATAATAGATCGCGCTTGCTCCATGGGCCAGGTGATGAAGCTGCGCAGCCAGGTGGTTCCCGAGGCGCGGGGCACCGTGCTGGAGGTGGGCATGGGCTCGGCGATCAATCTGGAATTTTACAATCCGCAGTTGGTGGATCTGGTGTACGGGCTGGAACCCTCGGACGGCATGCGCCGAAAAGCCCAGGCGAATCTGAAGCGGTCACCGGTAAAGGTAGAGTGGCTGGACCTGCCGGGCGAAAAAATCCCCTTGGGCGATGAAACAGTCGATACGGTGTTGCTGACGTTCACCTTGTGCACCATTCCGGACTGGCGGGCGGCGCTGCATCAGATGAAACGGGTGCTGAAGCCGGGCGGCGTGCTGCTGTTTCTGGAACACGGAGAATCCCACGATCACTGCGTCAGAAAATGGCAGCACCGCATTACCCCCGGTTGGAAAAAGCTCGCCGGCGGCTGCCACCTCAACCGACACATTGCCGACCTGATCCGGGAAGCCGGTTTTGACATCGTGGAACTGGAAAACTGCTACGTTCCCCAGACGCCGAAAATCGCCGGCTACATCTACAAGGGCAGGGCAGTGAAACCCGCCTGATCTTTACGGGATTTGGAATTGCGTTAGCCAACACGGCCTTATACAATTCTGCCCCTCCAAACCTGCCTCCTTGCCCGGATGGTGAAATTGGTAGACACAAGAGACTTAAAATCTCTCGGCCGCAAGGCCGTGCCGGTTCGATTCCGGCTCCGGGCACCATTATTTCTTCGCCATCGCCTCCAACATCCGGTTTACCGCCTCCAGATGCTCCGGCTCGTTGTGGCACATGCCCTGGAAATTCGCGCACACGTCCAGAAAATCTTTCAGCTCCATACGGGGCGCCATTTTCATCAGGCGCTTGGTCAGCCGCGTGGCTTTTGGCGGTTGGCTGGCGATGCGGCTGGCCATGGCATTGGCGGCGCTCAGTAGCTCTGCCGCCGGTACCACTTCTAGAACAATGCCCAGTTCCCTGGCTTCCGCGGCATCGATGATGCGCCCGGTGAGTGTGAGCTCGAACGCACGCTGATAGCCGATCAGACGTTGCATGAACCAGGCACCGCCGTCACCGGGGATGATGCCGAGATTGAGGAACGTTTCGCCGAACTTTGCGTTTTCCGAGGCAATTCGGATATCGGCCATGTTGGCCAGATCAAAGCCGGCGCCGATAGCAGGGCCGTTGATCGCGGCGATGACCGGAACCTCAACCTCCTGCAGCGCGAGGGGAATTCGCTGAATGCCCTTGCGGTAACGATCGGCGCACTCGGCGACGTCGCCTGCGAAATCGCCACCGCGACTGGCCATGTCGCGGATGTTGCCGCCGGCACTGAACGCGGAGCCGGCGCCGGTCATCACCAGCACCGAGACGTCATCGCAATGGTTTACCCAATTTGCGGTGGTGACAATGTCGTCGATCAACTGGGAGCCGGTCAGGGCGTTACGCAGATCATGGCGATTGAAGGTGAGGGTGGCGACGCGGTTGTCCAGAGTCAGCAGGGCATCCGTCAGTTTCGGTACGCGGGTCATCAGCTTTTTCCTTCTGGTGAAGCGGGCAATTCTCCGCGAGCATCCGGCGTAAGTGTGATCCCCGTCAAGTCCTCGGCCATCCGTGAGGCCCGTTGTATGGTTATTTACACGACATTTCGATAAAAATACCACCCCAAGGATGATGTACCGAATTCAGGATGAGTTCTGCTTTCCCCTGGTTCTTCTTCGGTTTTCTGTACCCACCTGTTTCTAAGTACTCCCTTATGTGCCCATGGCAACAGTGTCATTCACTGTTGGCTGTCCATAAAAAAGAAAAAAGGAATCAACCTCGTGCTCTCTCATATCCCCTGTAAAGCTGTCCTGGTTCTGCTCTCCGCCCTTGGTCTGGCCGCGTGTGGAGGCGGTGGTGGAAGTAGCGGGGATGATAGCCCCGAGCCCAGCAGCGCACTCTCCCTGGATAATAAGGGCTACTCGACACGCAAGGCCGCACTGAACCAGCAGGCAGAGTATGAGCGCACAATGACGGCCTATGAATCGACCAATGCGGTAGCCGAGCTGGTGAACGATGTTATCGATGAGGTGATCGACCTGATCGTTGAAGCCGAGAATTCCGAAGCGCTCGCAGCCGATGGCGTCTCCGCTCTGGCTTACAACGAATCTCTGGATCTGGCCTGTGAAAATGACGGCGGCTCTCTCAGGATCACCGACAAGTCGAGCGGTAACATGCTGGAGTTGCGCTACGTATTCACCAACTGCAAGCTCACCACGGCCAAGGAGGGTCCGCTGCTGTTGCGCGGAAGCTACACCTACAAACGCAATGACTCCACCGAAGGCCCGATCGAATCCGCAAACGGGTCTGAAGCCTATGACCTGACCGGGACAGTGCTGGCTTCAGACACACCCTTTGTGCTTCGTGGCGGGAACAGCTGGACAGAGTATGTGAATGCGGACGCCATGCAGGCCAACTTCACCTTGCGCACCGATGTCATGGAGTTTCTGAAGGGCAGTGACTACGTTGCCCTGGAGAATTACCGGAGCACGACCAATATCGACGAGAATCTGGTGTCTTCCAGTGCGGAATTCAGGCTGACCAGTTCCGCCCTGAACGGCTATGTGGACTACACAACGCCCACACCGGTGGTAGTAGACCTCGCCCTGGACGGATGCCCTCTGCAGGGCATTATCCGTATGGACGGCGATGGCGTGGTGGAGGTGCGCCATGGTCGGGACACCGGCACCAGTTTCGACATCGTGGTAGAGATCAACAATAACGCGGTGGCGTCTTACGAGACCTGCGACGCGCTGGATGTAGAAGTGTATAAGGGGCTGCCACAGACCGAATGACGACTAACGGTCGGGTCAGAGACAGAGGGGCAGGGAAACCTGCCCCCCTGTCGTTGGGTCAAAGATCGGCGCGGGGGTTCAGGTCCACCGCAAAGGCCGGCGACGCCCAGCCTGCAACAGTGCCGCTGCGGACGGGCAGTGGCTCACCGCCGGTCTTTACAGTGCTTTCATCTCCGTATTGCAGCCAGGTCAGTGTTGGCACCGCGCCCACCGGCGGTTTGCTGTAGTCACAGACGCCCTCCGGGAAGATTTCCGCCACCTGCTCGGCAAACCCCTCGGACGAAAAGTCACCGCCCAGGAAGTTTATCGGGTAGTCCGCCGGGTCCACAGGCTTCAACTGGCATTTGTTGGTCAGCGTGGTGATGGCGTCACCGGCGACCGTGCGCGGTGTTCCGAACCGGGTCTGAACCACCAGCTCCTGCGCGGCTACCACCGCATCGGTAATCGGTTGGAGGGGATCGGTGATGGTTTCAGGCAGTCCCAGAACTCCAAGATCCAGGCCACAGACCTGCCCGGTGGCGGCGTCCAGTATCTGCCCGAGTTCCGCCGGGAAGGTGGGAATCTGGTCGGAGTCGAGGCCCTCGACCTGAGGCTCCGGGTAGAGCAGGTTGCCGGTGTAGGGCGCCTTCGGACCTTCGGCGGAGAACGGCGCCGACAGTGACAGGCAGCGGTCTCTTGCGGTGACCGGTTTGTTGGCAAGAACCTTGTCGGATACCGGCGCCGGTTCCTCATCGGCTTCGATACCGGCCAGCCACTGGTCCATCACCAGCAGGGCTTCCGTGGTGAAGATGGTGTCGCCGGCCAGTGGGAAGGCGCCGTACCAGATTACGTGGTTCTCGGCGTGGCCCTGGGTTTCCTGCAATCGCGCCCGTACCTGCCAGGAGTGGAACGCATCATGGGCAATGCCGGGATCCGGGCCGCGCAGGTCGATGATCGGCACGTTCGCCAGGTTCTCCGCCGTGTTCACCGCGCCGGTACGGTAGGAATTCTCCAGCGCCTCGGGATCAGCGGCGATGCGGTCGGCCTGGTAGTTGATGTCCACGTCCAGACCACCAATGTCGCGATTGACCGCCAGGAACTGGTCACCGGTGATAACCCCGGCCTGCAGTGCCTGAAGGCCGTACTGGACCCCGACATTGTCCAGCGGAATACCGCCGAATCCCCGAGAGAGCAGCTGCTCGTTGGGCGACCACACCGCTGGCTGGCGCGTACCGAACTGATTCACCATGTAGTCAATCAGGCCGCAACGCAGGCCGTCCGGGCGGGTGTCCGGATCATATACCTCAGCTTCTCCGGCCAGTCCCGGGCAGTTCTGCTGGTCCGGCTCGGCGGAGGGAAAAAACGCCAGATCGGAGACGATCGGGTTCACCGGCAAATGGCCGTACAGGGCAGGCCACTGAATCGCCAGAACCGGCGAAGTAAGCAGGCTCTCCACAAAACCAAGGAGGTCTGCGGGGTCCTCGGAAACCTGGTTGCCCAGGTATTCATTGAGCAGGTTATAGTCGGCAAACTGGGTCGCGGTGGTCCATACATCCGGGTAGGAGCACTGAACAATCAGCCCCTGATAGACGCCGGGGTAGGCGTTGGCAATGTGTTGTTGCGCAATCGCGCCACCGGAACAGCCGGTTCCGATGGTGTAACGCACCGGTCCGTACTGCTCGACGATGTGTTCTTTTGCCATCACCAGGGATTCTGCTGCGGTCACCAGGTTCACGTTATGGCCAAGGTTGGCCTGAGCGGTGGACAGGGTCACGAAACCACGGGCAAGCGCGACGGAAATACTGTCACCCAGCAGGGTTTCTGCACCTTCCGGTGCTGTACCGGCTATGTCGCCATTGGGCGGCTGGCCCATGCCGTAACTGACACCGACGTTGCCACCGTGGTGGATCAGGATCTTGCCATTCCATTGTTCCTGAGGGGCCAACGCGGTCCACTCCTGATCCGGCTGGAACAGCGACATGATCTGATAGCGATCGCGGTTCATCACCCCGGTTTCTACCCGCACGATGTAGGGAACGGTCACGCCGTCGTCGGTAGTGACCAGGGCAATGTCTTCAGCCGGTGGCGGGTTTTCCGGATCGTAGGGCAGGAAGGCGCCCGGCAGCCCCGGCGATTCCGGATCAAAACTCTCAGCGAACAGATCGAACTGGGATTGCGGCACATAGCGGAACTCGAATTCCGCCGGCTGGTTGCATTTGTCGTCTACGGCTTGCTCGTTGGTGCAGGTCCAGGGCTGAACCTGCGGGCCGG
>JAEPMM010000310.1 GCA_017643965.1 Marinobacter sp. | reverse complement strand
CCGTGGCTGCGCTGCTGGATGAATACCAGGGCTGCTTGTTCGGACGCTTTACCGTCTCCGATTTTGTCCTGTTTGAAAGCCGGCGGGGCGAGCACGGGTCGGTCTATTCTGTGGTTGAGCGCTTCGGCTTGACGAAATCCCGCCCGGCCACCAAAGATTAGGGTAACTCCACGCCTTTTCCGAGGTGTTTATGTGCCCACCATTCTCAGATCCCGATCAGCGCCTGTATGTCCGCAACGCCACGCTGGCCGATATCCCCGGTATCATCCAGCTCAGTCACCGGGTCTATGAAGGCACCGGCATGTATGGCTACACCAAGGGGCCGCTGACCGGGCAGATCAATACCTTTCCGGATGGCCAGTTCGTCGCGATGCTGGGGGACACCGTGGTAGGCTACTGCGCGACGTTCCGGATTGCCGAGGAAGTGGCCCTGGCGGACCATGACTGGACGTCGATCACCGGCAATGGCTATGCCTCGCGGCATGATCCGGAGGGCGACTGGCTCTATGGCATGGAAGTGTGCGTGGATCCGCAATGCCGCGGTTACCGCATAGGCGAACGCCTGTACAACGAGCGTAAGCAGCTGTGCCAGGCCCTGAATCTCCAGGGTGTGGTGTTTGCCGGGCGCCTGCCCAGCCTGCGCCAGCGCCTCAGGAAATTCTCTGGTGTTGATGACTACGTTGAGGCCATAAAGAGCAAGGAACAGAAAGATCCGGTGTTGTCATTCCAGCTTCACCAGGGTTTCGAAGTGCACGGCATCATTCCCCATTACCTGGACGCTGATCACGATTCCATGGGCTACGGCATTCACCTGGTCTGGCGGAATCCTAAGGTCCCCCACAACGGTCACAGGGAGCCCCGCAAGCGATACGGCCAGCGTATGCGGGATACCGTGCGCATTGGCACAGTTCAGTATCAGCAGCGACCGGTTGCGTCGTTTGATGAGTTCAGCGAGATCGTTCGCTACTTCGTGGATGTGGTGTCCACGTACAAGGGCGACTTCGTGGTATTTCCAGAGCTGTTCACCCTCCAGTTGCTGTCAATCGAGGCCCGCAAGGGCAGCCCGGCGGAAACCTTTGCGGCAGTCACGCACTATGCCGAGCGCTACCGGGAGATGATGCGGGAGCTCTCCCTGCGATATAACATCAATATCGTTGCGGGCTCCACGCCGGTTCGTGAGCCGGACGGAACCATCCGCAACATGGCCCATGTGTTTCTGAGAGACGGCCAGGTGTTCACCCAGCCGAAGATTCACCCCACTCCGAACGAGGCCTTCTGGTGGAATGTCAGGGGCGGCAATCGGGTCAGTGCGATCGAGACCGATTGCGGAACCATCGGGGTACTGATCTGTTACGACGCGGAATTCCCTGAACTCACCCGTCACCTGGTGGATCAGGGCGCTCAGATTGTGTTTGTTCCGTTCTGCACGGACGAGCGGCAGAGTTACCTGCGGGTGCGTTATTGTTGCCAGGCCCGGGCGGTTGAAAATCAGGTGTATGTGGTCATGTCCGGCAACGTGGGCAACCTGCCGAACGTGCCGAATATGGAGATCCAGTACGGGCAGAGCTGTATCCTGACTCCCTGTGACTTTCCGTTTGCCAGGGATGGCATTGCAGCGGACACCGAACCCAATGTGGAAACCGTCGCCTTTGCCGATCTCCGGCCGGAAGTACTGATCATGGCCCGTAACAGTGGTACCGTGAAAAACCTCCAGGATCGCCGCCATGACCTGTACAGCGTGACCTGGCGTGGTGAATAGCCCGAGTAGACAGGAGTACTGTTTTGCCATGTGATGGCCTCTTGCCATGGAAGTCCCGGGCCTGCCTGACGGTTCTGCTGATGTGTGCCGTGATCACTCAGCCTGTCCTGGCCATGAACTGGTCGCTGATGCTGCAGCAGGGTCAGTTTGGATTGGCGCTGCCGGATGTTCACTCCGGCGGCTGGTCATTTATCGGCCTTCACGCCGATGTGGTCACCGCCGTTGACGCCGATAATGACGTGGCCCGGATCCGCTTCAAGCCCGGCTCCCGCCTGCGGGCCGCTCGGATCGTTCAGGACACGGCCGATGAGGGGCTGCAACTGGATGATGTGCGCGTGGACCTGACCGACGTCACCCTCACTGTGGGTCTGGGTACTCCGGGTACCTTGCCCGAGCGCAGTTCGATAACCGGCCATATGGCCGTGGATATTGGTGCGCTGCACCACCCGCGCCTGAAATCCCTTGGCTGGCAGCTGGACGGCACCGTGAGCGGGCCCTTGACAGACGTGAGGGTGAATGGGCAGCTACGGTCTGATTCCGGTCTGGCCGCGGAGGTCACGGCAAGACATCGGGTGGGGGCATTCCTGGTGGCCAACGTGATGATGGCCCTTGGAGGAGAGCGGGGCACAAAAGCCATGGCGGCCACGTTTGTGGACTGGCCCGGGGCGCTGCAACTCAATGCCGGCCGGATACAGGCGGAGGCACGGGTGCACCAGACCCCCGACCAGCCACTGGCGTTGCATGGCCAGTTCGACTTTGACGGGGTGGGTGGCCTGATCGACCGCACTGCCGTCTCCGGTCTCAATGGGCGCCTGCTGCTCAGCCTGGAACAGGACGCGCTGGTGGCCCGTGCCCGGGATGTGGTGATCGGCCAGGTCAATTCCGGTATCGGTATCGGTCCGGTGCGTTTGCTGGCGGAATACCGGGCGCCCCGAGCCGAGCTTGCCGCCGGCGTTCTGGACATTCAGCAGGCGACGGCCGGGTTTCTGGATGGCCGTTTGCGAGTGGCGCCCGGCTCGTTTGACCTTGCCCGACAACCCTGGAGACTGCCCATTGATGTGTACGAGGTGTCACTGGCGAAGCTTCTGCAGGTGTACCCGACGGAGGGGCTGGCGGGCTCCGGTACGCTCAGCGGCCGCGTTCCGTTGAAGGTCAGCGGGTCCGGTGTTGAGGTGGAGCAGGGCCGGGTGTCTGCCATGGCACCGGGCGGATTGCTGAGGCTGCCCGCCGAGCGGCTGCAGGCCATGCTGGGAAGCAGCCAGGCCATGGAGCTGGTGGTGGAGGCTTTGCAAAACTTTCACTATTCGGTGCTCGATAGCACGATAGACTACGATAACACCGGTAAGCTGGTGCTCGGTTTGCGGCTGGAGGGTGAAAACCCCGACGTCCGCGGCGGGCAACCGGTGGTGCTGAACATTAATCTTGAAGAAGACATTCCGGCCCTGTTAACCAGCCTGCAGCTGAGCGGCAGGGTAAACGAGGCGGTGACCGAGCGGGTTCGGGAACGCCTGCAACAATCCGGGCAGAAGTCCGGGCAGGAGACAGTGCCATGATGAATGGATTGCGGTCGCTCCGGCCGCTCGCAGTGCACATATTGATGGTCATGATGTTGCCGTTGGTGATGTACGGTTGCACGCCCACGGTGCAGATGGCCGCACCGAAAGAGCCCATTACCGTGAACCTTAACGTCAAGATCCAGCACGAAATCTACGTCAAGGTCGACAAAGAGGTGGACGAGCTGTTCAGTGAACAGGGTCTGTTCTGACCGAAGCCGGCGTTTGCAAGGAGTTGATAATGAAACGATTGATGCAACTGGGTGCGGTAATTCTGGCATTGAGCCTGGCTCTGCCGGCATTTGCCATGGGCCTCGACGAGGCAAAACAGAAGCTGGAATCCGCAAAGCAGCAGGGTGTGGTGGGTGAGACGCCCACGGGCTACCTGGACGTGGTCAAGGCCGGTGGCGAGGCCCGCGAAGTGGTGGAGGCCATCAACAGCGCCCGCAGAGACGAATACACCCGCATTGCCGAGAAGCACAACATCCCGGTCACCCAGGTGGAAACCGTGGCCGGCAAGAAAGCGATCGAGAAAACGCCCTCGGGCCAGTTCGTGCTGATCAATGGCCAGTGGGTCAAGAAATAGCGCTGGTTTGACCCGGCAATCATTATTTCCTGTTAATGAATCTGGAAATATGGATTGCCGGTAGCCATGGTGAAGACATCACGGTAGTAAACGTGGTGGAAACCTGACCTTACAGATGCAAGGGAGGTGTACCATGAAACCCGTAGACGCAATTTCCGGTGAATCCGCTGACCACAAGGTGGCAGCGGTGTTCGCCAATGAAACCGAAGCTCAACGTGCCGTCGAGGCACTTTCCGCACAAGCCGGGCTGGACAACGCCCAGATCAAGCTGCTCTCGCCGGGTGATGCCCATCAGGAAAGGCAACTGGAGCCGGAATCAGCGGGGATCTGGCGAACGCTGGTCCGGGCCCATATCGGTCTGGGACTGCTCGGTGCTTTGTCGGGCGCGTTCCTGTTCTTCGTGCTGTTTTCCTCAGGCATTGAGTTTATTCGCCAGAGTGCCGTCATGGCGGGCCTTGTTCTCACGGCCATTGGCGGTGCCATGGGACTTATGGCCGGAGGATTGAT
>JAEPMM010000180.1 GCA_017643965.1 Marinobacter sp. | reverse complement strand
GAACACCGGGCCACCCTTGGGGTGATTGATCAGGGTTTCCCGCAGCACCCCGCCTTTACCGAGGATCACCTTGAGTTCGTTCTCTCCCAGCTCCAGACCGGTGATCAGCCCGCGGAGGGCGCCGTTTTCCATGGTCTCCATGGCACCGCTGACATCGCGATCATTCAGCATCACCCGGGCATTCTCGAGCTCCGGAGACGCCACCTCAACCAGAGCGTCGCCGCCGCTGATCAGATCCGCACGGTTTGAAAGCACACGGATGGTGCCTTCGCCTGCACGTTCCTCCTGCTCGGATTCCACCGCGCCGTTATTGCCGTTGCCGGGTGAGTCGGATGAGCCACCGCTGGAGCCGCAGCCAGCAAGAGTGATGGCCAATGCCAGGGAGAGTGCTGACTTGATGAAGATGGGTGATGAGCTCATCGTTACCTCGGTATTGTTGTTTTTTATGTGACGCTTTGTAACTGACTGCGTTCATAACACCACAGGTCTGACTGCGCGCGCTTTGGCCAGCCGGACATCGGGCTCCGTCAATTTTGTGAACCGGGTCACACAGCGCAGCAAACGATGAGTTGTCGGCGCAAGAGCCGGCGTGAGTGCTGGCTAATATCGGTGCTGCGCTCGACATCGTCGATTAATCTATAATGGTGATGAGGAGGCTCAGGCCCATAAGCGAGCATCGGCGATTTCGCTGCCCGCGACTGCGTCTTCCAGACACACGGGTGTGCACTGTGGCTGATGATCCCGTCTTACCGTATCTCCCCCTGTCGCCGAGCGCCGGTGATCGAGGAGTTGTTCAGTCCTCACATGACAATCGTAACTGGCTAACCCGACATCTCAATGTGCCGATTGCCACTTTGGCTCTATGCGCTCTGGCGGTCACGGGCAACGCTTTGGCCATCCCCCTGTTTTACAGCATTCAGTTCGTCTTCGGTTCCGTATTCATGTTTATCGCGTTTTCAATGCTGGGGGCTTTGCCCGCGATCCTGGTCGCGGCTGCCGGAGGACTTTATACCTGGGTGCTTTGGGGACACCCCTATGCCGGACTGGTGTTCGTTGGTGAGTGCCTGTTCGTGATTTGGTACTGTCGCCGAGCAGAAAAGTCGTTTCTGTTCGCTGCTGGCCTGTACTGGTGCCTTCTGGGTATTCCCGCCACGCTGTTGCTTTACCTGCTTGTGTTGGACATTGCCATGGGGACGGCCTTTCTGATGGCGTTTAAGCAGATGCTCAACGGTGTCTTCAACGCGGCCTTTGCGGGTATCATTTTGTTTTTCTTCCATTTGTTTCAGAACAGGATTTCAACTGCCTACCTCATCAGCGCTCAAATCCGCGGCATCATTTTCCATTCCACGCTGATGATTGCCCTGGTCGCCGGAACTATCCCCGTTCTTCAATTCGCAACCTTCAAACAGCAGACGCAAGAAAACGAGATTCAGAGGCAATTAATCGATGAATTCCGTGTGGTTGCGGACTTTCTCCAGGCCAATCCAGAATACTCAGTTGGGGACTTTAATCGGATGCTCGGAGCCCTTCGGGATGGGGCGATTGTCGAAATCATGCCGCTGGAAATCAGCGGCACAACATCGGGTGAGGCATCAACACCCAAACTGACCGATAAGAATGACACTGACTTCGGTATTGACCATGTCAAATCAACCGACGAACGGTCAAAAATCAAGAGCTGGAAGCTTGGCAGCTACCAGTTGGCAGAAACAGTGGCATCTGACCCGCCGGTGAAGGTTACCGTAAAATACAGTGCAGAGTCGGTGTCTGAAAAAATGGATAGTGCCAGTCTGAAATTCCTGGGGTATCTCGGCGCTCTGTTGTTATTGGCCGTTCTTGTCTCCTGGGGGTTGAGTAATCTGCTGACCAGACCTATCTGGCGGCTATCGACCTTACTTAACAGTGCCACCAACGGAATCATGACAACCGATACCGAGGGCCGAGTTGAATGGGTCAATCGTGGTTTCACTCGATTGAATGGCTATTATTTGGAGGACCTTCGGGGGGAAAAAACCCGGAAAGTATCTCCAGGGACCGGGCACCGACCCTGAGACGGTCGCGAGAATGCGCGAACACCTCAGGAGACAGGAGGGGTTCGATGAAGAGCTCCTGAATTATGACAAGCAGGGCAGGCCCTACTGGGTTCGGATCAATTGTGAGCCATTGATCTCAGAAACCGGCCAGTTAGCCGGATTCATTGCCGTTGAAACCGATATCACGGAACAGCGTAAAATCACCCATCTTGAAAATGTCAGCAGTGCAGCACTCGAGCAAATCGTTGATGGTGGCATGGTCGATCAGATACTGGTGACGCTCGCACGAAACGTGGAATCCCTGATCCCCGGAGCACGCTGTGCGATAGAACTTGTGTCACCAGAACTTGCGACAGACTGCAATTTTGATCCTGCCTGCTATTTTGATGTGTCCGGCCATGCGCTGAAGCATTACGTCCACTGTGGGTCGGCGTCTCTTGAAATTCTGGACTCTGGAAAACATTCGATTGGGCGGTTGCATATCTTCTATCACACCAGCCATATCCGTTCATTGAATGATCTTGAGGTCATCAAGCGGGCCTCCAATATCGTTTCAATTGTGATTGAACGTTTTCAGGTGGACTACAAACTCAGAGAGTCGGCCAGTGTGTTCCGCCACGCGAGTGAAGGTATTTTGCTGACGGATGCGGCGGGGATTGTCGTCGATTGCAATTTCGCCTTCACTGCCATTACCGGGTTTGAGCCGGATGAAACCCGAGGGCAGCCAGTAAAGTGTCTGCTATCTGAGCTTGAGGCCGTAGCAGATCCCGGTTTCAGGAACGAAGAGCTTTCAGTCAGTGATCAGTGGGTGACCGACACCTGGATTCGCAACAAGAACGGCAGAACCCATTGTGTGCGTCAGAGTATCAGCACGATTCGGGGAAAACAGAATGAGATTCACCGGTATGTTTACATATTCAATGACATCAGTGAGCTCAAGGAGTACCAGAGCCAACTTGAGAGCATGGCCAAGTTTGATCCACTCACCAAGTTACCCAACCGTGCCTTGCTGAGTGACCGGTTGCAGCAGGCAATGATTCACTGCGACCGCATGGGCTCCGAGTTGGCGATACTGTTCATTGACCTGGATGGCTTCAAGCAGGTCAATGATCGTCATGGTCATGCGGTAGGCGATGAACTGCTGAAGTCTATTGCTGGACGGCTGAAAGCGGTTATGCGAGAGGGCGATACGCTGTCGCGGTTTGGCGGTGACGAGTTCGTGATGGTTGCTCCATTGGCCTTTGAAATCAAATCCTGCCAACTTTTGTTGGAGCGCATTTTGTCTGTCGTCGCCAGAGAAAGCCGAATATTGGGTGAGGAAATTTCTCTCACCGCCAGCATCGGCGTGACAGGATACCCTCAGTCCGAGGCCATAGACGCAGAACAGCTGTTACGGCAAGCAGATCAGGCGATGTACTCCGCCAAACAGAGTGGGAAAAACCAATACTGCTTCTATGATGCCGACAGCGAGCGAGCAGTCCGAGATCTTTTCGACGACCTGAAACGAGTAGAAGAGGCCCTAGATCGAGAAGAGTTTGTGCTGTTTTACCAGCCCAAAGTTAATCTGAAGAATGGTGAGCTGATCGGGGTTGAGGCGCTGATACGCTGGCAGCACCCCGTTCGAGGGCTGCTCTCTCCCGACGAATTCCTGCCAATCACTGAGCAACATGCTGTCAGCGTCCGGGTGGGTGAATGGGTGATCAAGAATGCTATGAAACAGATTCTGAGCTGGCGCAGACGTGGCCTGGAGCTCTCTGTCAGCGTAAATATTGATCCCTATCACCTGATGCAGAGTGATTTCGTCGAGACACTCCAACGTATCCTCGAGGCGTTTCCTGAAATCCTGCCGGGAGACTTTGAAATTGAAATCGTGGAAACCTCTTTGCTGGAGGATTTCCCAACGGTGGCGGCTGTCATCGATCAATGCCAACACCTGGGTGTGAGTTTCGGCCTTGATGACTTCGGCACGGGTTATTCCTCGCTGACTTACCTGCGCCAGTTGCCGTTGGATTATCTGAAAATTGATATGAGTTTTGTTCGTGACATGCTGGACAACCCTAACGATCTATCGATCGTCAAAGGCGTCATCGGATTGGCGAAATCCTTCAACCTGCCTGTGATAGCCGAGGGTGTGGAAACATCAGAACATCGTGACATGTTGCTGGATCTTGATTGCGATTATGGCCAGGGGTATTGGCTGTCTCGGCCGATCTCAGGAAACGATCTTCTCGAGTGGGGAACGCATTGGCACCCATCACTGAGCCCCGGGAGTGTGTTGACGACCAACGGCGCCGCAACCGATATGAACTCATGACTGCTCGACGAAAGTTGGCTCGACACGATCCTGCGTGGCCTGAATACTGCCCAAGACACACATCAGGAGAGAAGATCATGTCTGCCGGGGCGATACGCATCGATAAGAATGGCGGTGTTACAACAGTGACGCTGAATCAGCCCGAAAGGTACAACAGTTTGTCGATCGCAATGTTGAAGGCGCTATCGCAGACACTGTCGACGCTTGAAGCAGATCGTGGCACCCGGGTGGTGGTGTTGGCAGCGTCTGGAAAGATTTTCTGCGCAGGCCATGATCTCAGAGAGGTTCGGGGGCAGCTCGGTCACCAGGATATGCAAAGGGCTCTGTTCGATCTGTGCAGTAAAGTCATGCAGCAGCTGGTCAATTTGCCCAAGCCCGTCATTGCCCGGGTGGCGGGAGTGGCGACTGCGGCGGGGTGTCAACTGGTCGCCAGTTGCGATCTCGCGGTGGCAGCAGATACCGCTCGCTTTGCCACACCGGGGGTCAACATCGGGCTATTCTGCTCAACACCGATGGTGGCGTTGTCGCGCAACGTGCATCGCAAACACGCCATGGAAATGCTGCTGACCGGGGAGATGATTGGCGCCTTACGGGCTGAGCAGATCGGCCTGGTCAACAAGGTGGTGGATGAGCAGGCGCTAGATGACACGGTTTACCGTATGGCCGGGGTGATTGCAGGCAAGTCGAGTCATACCCTGAAGTTGGGGAAGGCCGCATTCTACCAGCAACTGGAACTGGGTCTGGCCGAGGCCTACGACTACACCTCTCAGGTAATGACCGATAACCTGGCCTCAGCGGATGCACAGGAGGGGATCTGTGCGTTCCTGGACAAACGGAATCCGGAATGGAGCGACCGCTAGCCCGTTGCCTGACAGCGGGCAGCGTCCAGCACCAGACGGTCGCCGACGCCGATGTCATGGCGCTCGAAGAAGCCTTCGTTCATCTCCAGAGCCAGTGAAAACGACACACCGGCAGGGTACGACGGACACTCGCTGCCGCGTTTGGAGGGGCAGGGTGTCATGCGCCGAATAGCGCCGATCACACCGTCCTCACTGAGGTAAGCGATGTCCAGAGGGATCAGGGTCTGGTACATCCAGAAGCCATAGTCTGGATCACGCGGGCGGTTGTAGATGAACAGCATGCCGCTGTCCGGCGCCAATGACGTTCGGCCCATCAGCCCTTTGCTGCGTTGCTCGGGGCTTCTCGCCAGTTCCACCGACACGGGAATTTGCCGCTCGTCAGCAATCAGGCAGGCATCGGCCTCTGGCAGGCGTTCCGGCTCCGCCGTGGCGCAAGCGGCCACCAGAACCAGCATTCCGACAGCCGTCAGCGATCGAATCATGACCGTAACCGGTACCCGGTGCGGAAGATCCACCAGATGGTCACCATACAGGCGGTGAGGAACATCAACGTCATGCCGGCACTGATGCCCACGTGCACGTCGGCTACGCCGTAGAACGCCCAGCGGAAACCACTGATCAGATACACCACCGGGTTGAACAGGCTGATGGTCTGCCAGATCTCCGGCAGCATGTCGATGGAATAGAAAGTGCCGCCGAGGAATACCAGTGGCGTGACGATCATCATCGGCACGATCTGGAGTTTCTCGAAGCCGTCGGCCCAGATCCCGATAATGAAACCGAACAGACTGAAGGTCACGGAAGTGAGCACCAGGAACGAAAACATCCAGAACGGATGGAGCACATCATAGTCGACGAACAACCGCGCCGTTGCCAGGATAATCAACCCGAGGATGACGGATTTCGTGGCGGCTGCGCCCACGTAGCCAATCACCACCTCCACGTAAGACACCGGAGCGGACAGCACCTCGTAGATGGTGCCGGAGAACTTCGGCATGTAAATGCCAAAAGAGGCGTTGGAGATGCTCTGCATCAGCAGTGAGAGCATGACCAGCCCCGGGATGATGTAAGCCCCGTAACTGATGTTGTCGATGTCGCCCATGCGGCTGCCAATCGCCGATCCGAACACCACAAAATAAAGGCAGGTGGAAATTACCGGTGATGCCACACTCTGCATCAGCGTGCGGCCCATGCGGGCCATCTCGAAACGGTAGATCGCGCGGATACCGTAGTAGTTCATGAATGTGCTCCCGTGAGTCGGCGATTTATTCGTGGACCAGGCCGACGAAGATCTCTTCGAGCGAACTTTCCCGTGTTCTCAGATCGCGGTATTCGATCCCGATGTCGCCCAGGGTGCGCAACAGGCGGGCGACGCCGGCCTGTTCCTGCTGGGAATCGAAGGTGTAGATGAGCTCATAGCCGTCGTCGGACAGCTCCACTGGCTCCAGGACCAGTTCGCCCGGCACCTTGCTCAGTGGCTGTTGTAACTGCAGCCGCAGCTCTTTCTTGCCGAGCTTGCTCATCAGTCGATCCTTGTGTTCCACCAGGATGATCTCGCCCTGGCGAATCACTCCGATGCGATCGGCCATTTCCTCGGCCTCTTCGATG
>JAEPMM010000188.1 GCA_017643965.1 Marinobacter sp. | reverse complement strand
TCCGGTTTGGCGCCGGTCAGGTTTTCGGTTCTGTAACGTCGGGCCCAGGTCATAGACTCAAAGGCCATGACGGTCTTGCCCAGGGTTCGGGCGAACAGATCCACTTCGCCGTCGTCGTCCCGCACCGCGGTCACTATGGCGGGTATGAGGGCTTCCACCCTCGGATAGCCGGCAATCAGTCGCTCCAGGTTCTCCGGTTCCAGCTCGGCGCTGTCAATCTGGCCGATGGGTCCCCGGAAACCGTGCCTGCGGTCATACGCCTCCAGCCCGTTGCGGAGGGCCAGCGTGGCCTGCTGCTGCTTTGTGCTGTTAACAGTGAGCTTGACCTCGTAGCCATCGGTGTAGGCCTTGTCGCCAAACCGGCGGACCATTTCGGTTCTGGCCATTTCTGCGGCAAAATCGGCATCCACCTCGGTGTCCGCGGCATTGTAGCGCGCGGTGAGGGGGGCGTTGGCTGCCAGCTCGTAGGCGTCCGGCGTGATGTAGCCGAGGTCCCGCATGCGCCCGAGAATCCAGTTACGGCGGATCTGAGCGCGCTCAGGATTGGCGAGAGGGTTGAAAGCGGACGGTGCCTTGGGCAGGCCGGCAAGCATGGCCATCTGCGCCAGGGACAGTTCGGAGATGGGCTTGTTGTAGTAAACCTGGGCGGCGGCAGCGATGCCGTACGAGCGGTTGCCGAGATAGATCTTGTTCAGGTAGAGCTCGAGGATGCGCTCTTTGCTCAGTTCACGTTCTATTTGAAGAGCCAGAAGTATCTCGTTGAACTTGCGGATAAACGTTCTGTCGCGTGACAAAAAGTAATTTTTTGCAACCTGCATTGTGATGGTGCTGCCCCCAGACTGGATCTCTCCCGTGGAGACCAGTTCGATGGCAGCCCGCATCAGGCCTCTGAAGTCCACCCCGAAGTGCTCGTAAAAACGCGCGTCTTCCGCGGCCAGAAAGGCATGTAACTGAATTGTAGGGATCTGTTCGATTGTGACCGGTGCCCTTCTCTTTTCACCGAATTCTGCTATTAATCTGTCATCCGCGCTGTAGACCCTCAGTGGCGTCTGCAACTTGATGTCAAGAAGCTGATCCACTGGCGGAAGTCCGGGGCGAAGATAAAGATAGAAGCCGGAAGTCACGATCATCGCGAGACTTAATCCGGTGATAAATAGCCAGGCAAACAGGCGGGATGTACGCAACAAATGAGACATTTTTTTCTGACAACTGTTGGATATAGGTCTATCATTTGAGAAATTGCTTTAGGAAGGATGAGTCGCTTCACCGTTGCAATGTTACTCAAATAATGAAGAACTCGCATTGTAGACGGAAAATTGAAGAAATTCTCTTAAATAAAAAACACATAAGTTACGTAACCCGGTGCATGTAACCAGGTATAGGGTGAGCGCGTGTTCGGATTGTTTGGTAAAAAATCCAGTGCCGTCTTGGGTGTCGATATCAGCTCCAGCTCGGTGAAGCTGTTGGAACTCTCAAAGACTGGCGACCGATATAAGGTCGAAAGCTACGCAGTAGAGCCGTTGCCGGCGAATGCTGTTGTCGAGAAAAACATCACGGATGTCGAAGCGGTTGGGGAAGTGCTCAAACGCGTCGCCTCCAAATCCCGCACCGGCGTCAAGCAGGTCGCCGTGGCCGTGTCGGGCTCTGCCGTCATTACCAAGCTCATCCAGATGGATGGCGGCCTCAACGAGTTCGAGATGGAGGACCAGATCGCTCTGGAAGCGGACCAGTACATTCCATACCCGCTTGACGAAGTCGCCATTGATTTTGAAGTCCAGGGTGCCTCCGAAACCAATCCTGACCAGGTTGATGTTCTTCTGGCCGCGTGCCGGAAAGAGAACGTTGATATTCGCGAGGATGCCCTCGAGATTGCGTCGCTGACCACCAAGATTGTGGATGTGGAAGCTTACGCGCTGGAACGCGCCTACTCGCTGATTGAGCGCCAGCTCGAATCTCAGGGCGAGGAACTGGTCGTGGCCATCGTCGACATCGGCGCGACCATGACAACGCTGAGCGTTTTGGCCGAGGGCAAAACGGTCTACACCCGTGAGCAGATCTTCGGCGGCAAACAGCTCACCGAGGAAATCCAGCGTCGGTACGGTTTGTCGCTGGAAGAAGCTGGTCTGGCCAAAAAGCAGGGTGGCCTGCCAGATGATTACGACTCAGAAGTGCTCACTCCCTTCCGTGAAGCCGTGGTGCAACAAGTGGCACGGGCATTGCAATTCTTCTTCGGAGCGAGTCAGTACAACGCGGTGGATTATGTGGTGCTTGCCGGCGGTACGGCTTCCATTCAGGGGCTGACGGAAATGGTCGAGGAAAAAACAGGCACGCCAACGTTGGTGGCCAATCCGTTTGCCGATATGGCAGTCGGATCCCGGGTTAATGCGTCGGCACTCGGTAATGACGCGCCCTCGCTGATGATTGCGTGTGGCCTGGCGATGAGGAGCTTTGACTGATGGCAAAGATTAACCTCAGACCCTGGCGTGAAGAGCTTCGCGCGGAGAAACAGAAACAGTTCGTGGTGATGATTCTGGGGGCGGCCATAGTGGCGGCTGGCCTGGCGTTTCTGTGGAAGTCCGACATGGACAGCCGCATTGCCTACCAGCAGTCCCGCAACGCCTACATCGAGACAGCGACCCGACAGCTTGATCAACAGATCAAGGAAATTGAGGATTTGAAGCGCAAGCGGGATGAACTGTTGGCGCGCATGCAGGTGATCCAGGAGCTCCAGGGCACCCGTCCGGTCATCGTCCGCGTCTTCGATGAGCTGGTAAGGACGCTGCCGGATGGCTTGTTCTACTCGGATCTGAAGAAAACCGGAGACCGCGTGGATATCGTCGGTATGGCCGAATCGAATGGCCGGGTCTCCACCTTGTTGAGGCGCTTCGAGGAGTCAGATTGGTTCAGTGATCCGAACCTGACCAACGTTGCCGCCGCCGACAGTCGTCGGACCGGGTACAGCGAATTCAAACTGTCGGTCCAGCAGCAAACTCCAGAGCCCGAAGGGGAGGATAAGTAATGAGCCTCGCGGACTCACTCAAAAGCCTGAATGAATTCGACATCAACGATCTTGATGTCAACAATGCGGGTATCTGGCCGGCACCGATCAAGGCCATCGTGGCACTGATCATTTTCGGTCTGATCCTGGGCGGGGGGTATTGGTTCTTTATCAAAGATCAGTACGCACAGCTTGAAAGCGTTGAAAGCACCGAACAGGAGCTTCGCAAGAAATACGAAGACAAGGCCTATCAGGTTGCCAACCTTGATGTGTTCAAGGCGCAGATGGAGGAAATGGAAGAGACCTTCGGGGCTCTGGTCCGACAGCTGCCCAGTGAAACCGAGGTGCCCGGTCTGTTGGAAGATATAACCAACACAGCGCTCGGTAGCGGCCTCGCGCTACAGGAAGTTGCTCTCCAGCCTGAACAGCGTCGTGATTTTTACTCGGTGTTGCCGATCAACATCCGCGTTTCCGGCTCTTACCATGAGCTGGCATCCTTCGTCAGCAGTGTGGCGAGCCTGCCGCGGATTGTGACGCTGCACGACTTAACGATTAAACCAACTGGCGGTGATGGCGAGCGACTGGATATGCAGGTCCTCGCACGCACCTACCGCTACCGGGCTGGAGAATGAGCATGGCAGGACAGCATGCGGGAAAAGCCTGGCTGGGTATTTGTCTGGCATCCCTTCTGACGGCTTGTTCCCAGGGAAGTGGTTTCTCTGATCTTGACAAATTCATGGCCGATACCAGGGCGAAGCCAAGGGGGCACGTTGAACCCTTGCCGGAGTTCAAGGCATACGAAGCATTCAGTTACTCTGCCGCCGATCGGCGCGCGCCTTTTGAACCGCCGATTGATGCGCAGTTGACCATGGTGGATAACGAGCCGGTCAGTGATGTTGAGCCGGATCTCGATCGCCCGAGAGAGGTGCTGGAAAACTTCGACCTGAAGGATCTGAACATGGTGGGAACCCTGACAGATACCTCGGGAGGTCTTTTTGCGTTGATTCGCGATAACGCGGGTGGAGTACACCGGGTACGTTCGGGCAATTACATGGGGCAGAACTACGGCCGCATAGTCGGCATAGGCGAATCCCGTGTCGAGCTCATTGAAATCGTTCCCAATGGCCGGGGTGGATGGGTCGAACGTCCTCGTTTCCTGTCCCTCGATGAAGAAGGCTAAGGAGCGGGATGATGAATAGCGAAAGAAACATGCATGAACAAAAAAGTTTGGGGTCGAGGCTAGCGATGTTCAGAAAACTCAATGTATACGTCAGCGTGATTGCTCTGGGGTTGTTATCCGGCCTGGCCAATGCGGTCACGCTGGAAGACGTGTCGTTTTCATCGTTACCCGGCGACCAGCTGGAAGTGACGTTGCAATTTGACGGCCAACCTCCCGAGCCAACCGGTTACACCATCGAGCGCCCGGCACGGATTGCGGTTGACCTGCGGGGTACGCAGAGCGGTCTGGATAGCCGCAGTGTCCCATTGGGGTCCGGTAATGCTCAGAGCATGACCGTGGTGGAGACCAAAGACCGCACCCGTCTGATCTTCAATCTGATCGAACTGGCACCCTACGAGACCGCGCGGCAGGGTAACTCACTGGTGTTGACCATCGGTGGTGAAGGCAGCGACACGAGTATGGCCTCCAGTTCTGGCGGTTCCTCGTCTGCTGCTCCATCGTCTTCCTCATCGCGCAACGGCGATGCGCTGGCCGGCGTGGACTTCCGCCGCGGCAAGGACGGCGAGGGTCGGGTGATTGTTGATCTCGGCAGCTCGAGCACGCCGGTGGATCTGTCCGAGCTGGGTGGCAAAATCCGCCTGACCATGGACGGCACCTCGGTCCCGGAAAATCTCCGCCGCCGTCTCGACGTCACCGATTTCGCCACGCCGGTTACCCGTGTTGATACCTTCATCGAGAACGGCAATGCCGTGGTCGAGATTCGTCCGGAAGGTAACTACGACTACATCGCGTACCAGTCCGGCTCGCAGTTCACCGTCAGCGTCGAGAAGCTGTCTGAGCAGGAGGCGGAAGAGCGCCGCGAGGAGAAGTTCCCGTACACGGGCGATAAGCTGTCATTGAACTTCCAGGACATCGAGGTGCGTTCGGTGCTGCAGCTGATTGCTGACTTTACCGGTCTTAACCTGGTTGCCAGCGATACGGTCAGCGGTAGCATTACCCTGCGCCTGCAAAATGTTCCCTGGGATCAGGCGCTGGACCTGATTCTCAAAACCAAGGGCCTGGACAAGCGTCAGATCGGCAATGTTCTGCTGGTAGCGCCTGCAGACGAGATCGCAGCCCGTGAAAAGCTCGAGCTGGAAACCACCAAGCAGATCGCGGAACTGGCCCCGGTTCGCCTTGATATCATTCAGGTCAACTACGCCAAGGCCGCCGACATCGTTGCTCTGATTCAGGCTGACGAGGAGCTCGTTTCTTCCCGCGGATTCGTGTCGTCTGACGCGCGTACCAACACCATCAGCGTGCGCGAAACTACGGAAAAGCTTGAGGAAATTCGTCGACTGGTGACTACCTGGGACGTGGCAGTACGTCAGGTATCGATTGAGGCGCGGATCGTGCGTGCCCAGAACAACGTGGCTGAAGAGCTGGGGGTTCGTTGGGGCGCGCAGGGTCGTGCAACCGCCGATGGCGGCACTGACAACATCGTGGTTGGTGGCTCCCAGGGCGGCCTGCCGGGAATCGGCACCGGTGGCGGCCCGCTGACGCTGCCCTCTGATCTGAATGTTGATCTGGGCGTGACCCGCACCAACACCTCATCAGTGGCGTTCGGGTACATCGGCACAGACCTTTTGATTGACCTGGAGCTGTCCGCTTTCGAAAGCGATGGTCAGGCGGAAGTTGTATCCCAACCCCGCGTGGTCACAGCGGACAGGCAGACCGCCAAAATCAAGTCTGGTGAAGAGATTCCGTACCAGGAAGCGTCTTCCAGTGGTGCTACATCGGTTTCGTTCAAGGAAGCGGCGTTGTCGCTGGAAGTGACGCCGCAGATCACGCCAGACGACAAGATCATCATGGATCTTGTGGTGAACCAGGACTCCCGGGGTGAAGTGACTGCCGGTATTCCGGCCATCAACACCAACGAGGTCACCACTCAGGTGCTGGTGGGCAACGGAGAGACCGTCGTTCTGGGTGGTATCTTCCAGTCCGAAGTCGCCACCACCGTCACCAAGACGCCGTTCCTGGGCGACATCCCCTATCTGGGTCGTCTTTTCAAGCGCACCGAGCGAATCGACGAGCGCAGCGAGCTGCTGATCTTCATCACTCCGAAGATCATCAAAAGCGACCTGATCGATTAAGCTCACCGGGTAACGAAAGCCGCCGCCTCACACCGGCGGCTTTTTTTCGTCCGGACACGGGTGAAATTTATCGATTCTGCGGCCCTGTGCTATTCTCACCCGCCAGAATGTTTATGAGCTCAAGTTATGTCACTGCCAAAACGAATAGTCCTGGTTGGCCCCATGGGCGCGGGCAAAAGCACGATCGGCCGAATGCTGGCCAGGGAGCTCGGCTATCGTTTTCTGGATTCTGACCGGATCATCGAAGAGCGCTGCGGAGCCAACATTCCGTGGATATTTGATGTCGAGGGTGAGGAAGGCTTCAGGCAGCGGGAAACGGCGATGCTGGCGGAGCTGTCCGAGGTGCACGGCACCGTGCTGGCCACGGGGGGTGGTG
>JAEPMM010000316.1 GCA_017643965.1 Marinobacter sp. | reverse complement strand
TACCTGGATGGGGAAACCTGGCGCCAGGGTCGCGAGGAGCCGTTCCGCCGACCCGGACGAGTTGCGGTTGACGGCGGTGCGGGTGAACTGGAGCGCGGCCAATACGATGTGCTGCTGGAGCCCACCGACCAGACCTGGGCGTTCGCACTGGAGAACTCCGTCGCCGTCTCGGACAACGTGCTCAGCTCTGACGACTCGTTGTTCCGTTTCCGCCGGCCAGCGGATTCATCGGTTCGTTACCGCATGGAGTTGGTGGCGGCCGGTGCTGCACGGACGGATGCGGCCGAACCTGACAACGTGAGGCGGTATCTGCAACTGCCATCGAGCGGCAACCCACGTGCCCGAGCATTGGCGGAGGATCTGCGAGCGACTGCGGGCAGCGATCGCGAGGTGGTCGATGCGCTCATGTTACGGTTCCGTGAGCAGGAATACTTTTACACCTTGCGACCGCCTGCCATGCCGGACGATGGAGTCGATACCTTGCTGTTTGAGGAGAGGCGTGGGTTCTGTGCTCATTATGCCGGCGCTGCCACCTTTGTATTTCGTGCCGCCGGGATTCCGTCCCGGGTGGTTGTCGGTTATCAGGGAGGGGATCCCGGTGCCGATGACGAGTATCTGATCGTGCGCCAGTATGATGCCCATGCGTGGGTGGAAGTCTGGCTGCAGGGGCAGGGTTGGGTGCGGGTCGACCCCACCGCCGCCATCGCTCCCGACCGAATTGAACTGGGTCTGCGGGACGCCGTGGCCGACGAAGGGTCGTTTCTGGAAAATGAATGGGCGTCACCCCAGCGCTATGGTGATATTGCCGTCCTGCAATGGGCCTCGCTCCAGATTGACCGGATCAACTATCAGTGGCAGCGATGGGTGGTGGGTTACCAGGGGCAGTCACAGATGGACCTGATGTCCCGTCTACCAGGCGGTATGGGGCTCAAGGAACTGGGGTACGCCACCGCCGGCATTGTCGGACTGGCTCTGTTGATCGCCGGACTGGTGTCCGCGTGGCAGATTCGTGGCAGCGGGTCGCGCGATCCCGTGGTCCGTCTGATCAGCCAGTGGCACCGGTTGTGTGAGCGCAGCGGCATACCGGTGCGGCAGGGGGAAACTCCTGTTCAGCTGGCACAACGAATCGGCGCGGTAAGGCCCGCCGCGGGCAACACGGCGCGATCTTTTGCCCGGCTGGTCAACAAGCATTACTATGGCACCGAATCGGTGGCCCAACATGATTCCCGGAGTGCCATGAGACGTTTGCTGTCGACGATGCGGCGGCAGCTTCAGCGTGAGTCCGGGCAAGCCAGCACCACTCGAACAACGCCAGCAAGGTCAGAAGGTTGAATATAGACAGTTTATCGATGCCCTGGCTGAATGAGGCCTGGGCAAGCCTGCAGAAGCGATTTGATGAGAATCGGCTGCCGCACGCCTTGCTGGTCAACGGTGAGCAGGGCGTCGGCAAGCGCCTGTTCGCGGATGCCCTGGCGTCTTTGTTGATTTGTGATCAGCCGGACAAAAGCACAAATAACCTTGCCCGGCCCTGTGGTCACTGTAAGCAATGCGAACTGGTGGCGGCGGGAACCCACCCTGATATCCGGGTTTACACACCGGAAAAGTCGCGGATGATCAAGATCGACCAGATCCGGGCTTTGTCGACCTTTGCCGTCGCCTCCCCGCAGGTGGGCCAACGTAAAATCGCCATTGTTGACCGTGCCGATCAGCTCAACATCAACTCCGCCAACGCCCTGCTGAAAACGCTGGAAGAGCCCTCTGCCGATGTGGTGCTGATCCTGTTGCAGGAAAGCGGGCGCCCGGTGCTGCCTACGATCCGCTCCCGGTGCCAGTCCATGCTGATTCCCACTCCCGGCGAAGATGACGCGGCCCGTTGGCTGACGTCACGGGTCATGGAGCGAGAGGAGGATGCTCGCCCGTCTGCGGCAGAGTGTGTCAAGGCCCTGGCCATGGCCGCGAATGCGCCCCGACTGGCACTGGAATATCTCAACAGCGACTTTCTGGCACAGCGTGACCAGGCTCTGGAGTGTTTCCGGCAATTCATGAAAGGCCAGATGACCGTTGGTGAGGCCGCAAAATCCTTCAAAACGCTGGGCCTGGATGCGGCACTGTGGCTATTCGAACGCTGGGCTGCGGATCTGGCAAGACTGGGCGCCGGCGGACACGCCCTGGATGCGGAGGCTGCGGATATGTTGGGATACCTTGCCAGAAACAATCCGCCGTGGCGGGCCCATCAGTTGCTGGACCAGATTCATGAGGCCCGTTCCGCGGCGGTGTATAACGTGAATCCGGAGCTGGAGGCCGGGCGCCTGCTGATTGCCTGGCAGGGGCTGATGCCCGTCAAGCGGCGCACGCCCGCCTGATCGCGCGGCGGCACAACAGAAAGAGCGTATTACAGCCACTGCTGCTATCATTGTGAAATATCGCGGAATTCGACAAATTCCCAACAACAAACAGATACATAGCCAGACAAAAGGTGTGAATTATGGGGCCCGGTTTCGGCGCACGAAGTGGCATTCTGACCCTCACCATCAAAGACAAGGCGGTGCTCTACGCCGCTTACATGCCCTATATCCGGCAGGGCGGGCTGTTTATTCCGACCCAGAAACAGTATCAGCTCGGCGACGAGGTGTTCCTGTTATTGAACCTGATGGATGAGCCGGAAAAAATCCCGGTGGCGGGCAAGGTTATCTGGATCACCCCCAAGGGTGCCCAGGGAAACCGGGCAGCCGGTATTGGCGTACAGTTTAATGGGGATGACGAAACCGCCAGAACCAAAATCGAATCCTATCTGGCCGGTTCACTGAGTTCTGACCGACCTACCCACACCATGTAACCGGAAGCGACTACCCATTCTTGATGACTGATACTGCTCTGACCCCGGAAAAAGCTGACACTGTGCCTTGTGAAGAGGTGACCTGGCCACTGCGGGATATTGAGCTGGCGGGGCTGCACTGGCCAGCGAAATACTCCCCTGCAGGTGACTGCCCGGTGCTGATGCTTCATGGCTGGCTGGATAACTGTCTGACTTTTGACCGCCTGGCGCCTGCCCTGGCTGAATCCCGGGATGTATTTGGTATCGATATGGCCGGCCATGGCCATTCCGGACATCGCCCGTCCGGGCAGAGCTACCTGCTGATGGATTATGTTGCCGACCTTGCCGAGCTGATTGCGCGACATTTCGCCGACGGTCCTGAAGGCAGGGTTGATCTGGTTGGCCACTCACTGGGCGGGATTGTCTGTGTGCTATACGCCGCTGCGTTCCCGGAACATGTGCGAAATCTGGTGATGATTGACAGCCTGGGGCCGATCAGCCGGCCCTCTGCGGACACCATCCCCCAACTGCGCAAAGCCATCAAAAAGCGCCTGGCCGGCTCCGGCAAACCGGTGGTTTACCCGGACACCCGCACCGCCGGCAAGGCCAGGGAGGGGGGGCTGAGTCCGCTCTCCACCGAGGCGGCCATGACCCTGATCCCCAGAAACATGAAAGCCGTTGACGGTGGTTACGTATGGCGCACGGATCCAAGGCTGCGTCATCCGTCTCCGATCATGCTGGAAGAATCCCAGGTTCTGGCGTCCCTGGCCAAACTCACGACCCGCGCAATGTTCATTCGTGCCGAACACGGTTTGCTGGCCCAGCGTGAAGGCTGGCAACCCCGTCTGGATGCCATTCCCCACCTTGAGACCATCACCGTGGCCGGTGGGCACCATTGCCATCTTGATGGCGACGTTGAACCGGTCAATCACGCAATCAGGGCTTTTATTAACCATGACTCGTAATATCGCTAACCGTCTGGCCGGCGCCGTGCTGCTTCTGTTGCCCTTGTTTGTAGTGGCAGCCGAGCCTGATCCAGCAAGTGTTCCCGAGGCTTTTGCCCAATCTTCCCTCGAGGCGGAAGTGCCAGTGGTGTCATCGGGACACCTGGTCCTGTTCAGCCCGGTGCGAGAAGTGAACAACCAGATTCGTTCCGATAAAATGGCACGGATTCCGGTTCGCGGCGTTGGCCAGCTTCACGAGATCTCCCGCGACTCCAGCCGGAGAGAGGCCCGTGAGCATTACCAGAGAGCGCTTCAGGCCCGCGGTGCTCAGGTATTGTTTGAGTGCAGCGGCCGCAGTTGCGGGCGCAGCAACGTGTGGGCGAACCAGATCTTCGACCAGGCGACGCTCTATGGTCGTGACGCCGATCAGGATTATCTGGTGGCGGCAGTGACGGACCCGTCTGGCAAAACCTGGCTGACCCTGGTGTACACCGTGACCCGTGGTAACCAGCGTGAATATGTCTGGATTGAGCATCT
>JAEPMM010000334.1 GCA_017643965.1 Marinobacter sp. | reverse complement strand
GGGCCTGGGCCGGCGGGGCGGTGATGATCACGGCATCGAATGGGCCATGATGCCGGCCGTCGGTATCTGTCAGTGTCCACTGCGTGTCGGTTCGGGCCAATTCGGCAATCCGGGTTTCGGCCTGGATCTCCAGGCCGGACGCAAGGGCGCGGCTGATGGCAGTCATCCGCGGCGTGCCCACATATCGGGGCTCATCCGGAAAAGCCTGCCACTGACCGTCGGGTTGCTGATAGCCAAAACGTCCGTCCCAGGCGGCGAAGGCCGCCTTACCGGCGTGCTTGTGGAGGAAACGGGAAAACTCCGGGTTTCGTATAGTGAAATATTGAGCCCCGACGTCGGCCGAGCCGCCGGTTACCCGCTTGGCAGCGAGACGTCCGCCGGGGCCCCGGCTCTTCTCGAACAGGGTCACGGATGTGCCCTGCTCCGTTAACATTCGCGCGGCCGACAGGCCTGCCAAACCTGAACCAACAACCGCAACACGGCGTATATCCGGGCTCTGACTTTTTTGGTTAATCATTGTTAAAGGTGCATCCAAAAGCAGGGTTAGAACGTAAATTCGGGCAATCGTTGAACCATATCAACGGTGGCGTGCGAACAACGCAGTAACAGTTTATCCACGAAAAAGGGCAGTCTGGGTATGACCCGAACGCAATATTGGCTAACCAACATTCGGAGATGGTTCGATTCCTCGGCGGGTTCGGATCACATCGACTCCACTTCGCGATCATTCAACATCATCCGGGTTATCCCCTTCATTGCATTGCATCTGGCGTGTCTGCTTGCATTCTATACCGGTGTCAGCGGTTTCGCCCTCGCCTTTGCCTTCGGATTTTTCCTGATTCGCATGTTCGCCATTACCGGATTCTACCACCGCTATTTCGCCCACAAGACGTTCAAAACCAGCCGTCCGGCGCAGCTTGTCTTCGCCATACTCGGCGCCAGTGCCGCCCAGCGTGGTCCGCTGTGGTGGGCAGCCCATCATCGCCATCATCATCAGCATTCTGATCAGGAGCAGGATCTGCATTCCCCTCATCAGGGTGGTTTCTGGTGGTCCCACGCCGGCTGGTTCACCTGCGATGCAGGGTTCGCCATGGACGAGCGTCGCGTCAAAGACTGGCTGAAGTTTCCCGAACTCAAATTTGTTAACCGGTTTGATTCGCTTGTGCCGGCCGCCGCTGCGGTTCTGATCTACGCTCTGGGCGAAGCGCTGGCAGCCTGGGCACCGGGGTTGGGCACGAACGGACTGCAGCTGCTGGTCTGGGGCTTCTTTATATCGACCGTGGTGCTTTTTCACGCCACCGTGTCGATCAATTCGCTCTCTCACGTCTGGGGCAAGCGCCGCTTCGAGACCGACGACGACAGCCGTAACAACTTCTGGCTGGCGCTGCTGACACTGGGCGAAGGCTGGCACAACAACCATCACCGCTGGCCGCAGTCCGTACGCCAGGGTTTCCGCTGGTATGAAATCGACGTGACCTGGTACGGGCTCTGGCTGATGTCAAAGCTCGGTATCATCTGGGACCTCAACCCGATTCCCAAACACATTCAGGAAGAAACCCGCAATCTTGACGCGCAGAGGAGGAATCGTTCATGAGCACCGCCTCAGTCATCGAAGTCGGCAGTAAGGATTCTGCGGTGCCGGTCACCCTGGACCGGTTCCGTGAGCTGTTCAGCGTTCTGGACGCCGGGAATCTGAACAAACTGTCGACCGTGTACAGTGAAAACGTCGAGTTCGAGGATCCGCTGAACGCGGTCACCGGTCTTGATCAGCTGACACACTACTTTGCCGGCGCCTACGCCAATGTGCTTTCTTGCCGCTTCGATTTCGGCGAGCCGGTGGTGAACGGCGAGAATGTCGGGATTACCTGGGTCATGCATCTGCGGCACAAGCGTATCCGGCGCGGGCGCGAAATCCACGTCGACGGTATGAGCCGGCTGGTGATCCGTAACGGCAAGGTCACCCACCACCGGGATTATTTCGACGCCGGCCAGCTGCTATACGAAAACGTTCCGGTGATCGGTGGATTTATCCGTTGGCTCAGGAAGCATGCGGGATGAGCAAGAGACTGGAAAGCACGCGCAACATCTGGATTACCGGCGCCGGTTCCGGCATTGGTGAGGCGGTATCCAAAGCCCTGATCGAACAGGGCCACAGGCTGATCGTCACGGGTCGTCGGCAACAACCGCTGGACGCACTGGCACATCTGGCCCCGGATCGGGTAACTCCGGCGCCGGCAGACACCACCGATGCAGAGCGGCTGCAGGCGATGGCACCGGAGCTTGAGCGATACGGCGCGCTCAACATGGTGATTCTCAATGCCGGCACTTGTGAGTATCTGGAGATCGCTGATTACGACAGCCAGATTATCGCCAACAACCTCAACACCAACGTGGTTGGTACAGCACGCTGCCTGGATATCGCCCTGCCCGCGCTGCGGCGGACAAAAGCCAAAGGGGAGCCGGCAACGCTGGTGATTGTGAGTTCTTCAGCCTGGTGGTTCCCGTTTGCCCGGGCCGAAGGCTATGGCGCCTCCAAGGCCGCGTTGACCTATTTTGCCCACGCCCTGAGGGCCGATCTGGCGGCCGAAGGCATTGATGTGGTGGTGGTGTCGCCCGGGTTCGTGAAAACCCCGCTGACCGATCGCAACGATTTTCCGATGCCGTTCCTGGTCAGTGCCGAGGACGCGGCGGATCGGATCGTCAAAGGCCTCGCCAGGGGCAGGAACGAAATCGCTTTTCCCAAACGCTTCACCTGGACGCTGCGCCTGCTCGGTGCCTTGCCCCGTCCGATCATCGACCGAATGTCCGCGGCCATGGCCCGGCAAGGTAACAACTGACAGGAAACACCCTGATGAACGAACCACGTCAGCGCATCGCTGTCATTGGCGCCGGGGTTTCCGGCCTCACTGCTGCCTGGCTGCTTTCTGAAAAACACGACGTTCAATTGTTCGAAGCGGCGGATTACGCCGGCGGACACACCAACACCGAACAGGTTGAAGCGGGCGGACGGATCTGGCCGGTAAATACCGGTTTCATTGTCTTCAATGACTGGACCTACCCTAACTTCATGAAGCTGATGGATCGCCTCGACGTGCCGTCGGAAGTCAGCGACATGAGCTTCAGTGTGGATAGCCACGCCACCGGCCTGCAATACAACGGGACCAGCCTCAACACGTTGTTTGCCCAGCGCAGCAACCTGCTGAATCTGCCCTTTCTGAAAATGATTCGCGAAATCCTGCGCTTCAACAAGGAAACCCGTGAAGATCTGGCGGCCGGTTCGATCAATGATGAGGAAACACTGGGGGAATACCTGAACCGCAACCGCTATTCCCGCTATTTCCGCAGTTACTACATTGTGCCCATGGGGGCAGCGATCTGGTCGGCGCCGGAGATTGTGCTGGAGCGTTTTCCTATCCGGTTCTTCCTCCAGTTTTTTAACAACCACGGCATGCTGTCGGTGGATGACCGGCCAACCTGGCAGGTGATCTCCGGCGGTTCAGCGCAGTATGTCAGCAAAATGATGGACCGGCTCGGTGACCGGACACACCTCGGCAGCCCGGTCACCTCCGTGGTGCGCCACCCTGATAACGTGGTGCTGACAGTGCGCGGTGAAGAGCAGACCTTCGACCAGGTCATTTTTGCCTGCCACAGTGACCAGGCGCTCGCCATGCTGGCCGACCCCACCGACAGTGAACGGGACGTGCTTGGCGCCATTGGCTATCAGCGCAACGACGTGGTGTTGCATACCGACAGCTCGGTACTGCCCTCCAACCGCAGGGCCTGGGCAGCCTGGAACTATTTCATTCCCGGGCACAGCACCGAGCCGGTCTCGGTGACCTACAACATGAACATCCTGCAGAATTTCCATGACGCGCCGGAAACCTTCTGCGTGACCCTGAACCGCAGTCAGGACATTGCCAGGGATCGCGTCATCAAGCGCTTCGACTACACGCACCCGGTGTTCACCCTCGAGGCCGTCGCGGCGCAGAGTCGCTACGACGAGATCGGCAATCGCAATCGCAGTCACTTTTGCGGTGCCTACTGGTTCAACGGGTTCCACGAAGACGG
>JAEPMM010000112.1 GCA_017643965.1 Marinobacter sp. | reverse complement strand
CGGCCTGGCCGTACTGAACGGGCAGGGCGAATGGCTCTGGCGGCCGTTGGTTAATCCGCGCTCTGTCCGGGTCAACAGCTTTGTTGACAATAACCCCGGAGGATTCGGTTTACTGCAGCGAGATCGGGAGTTTGCCCATTATCAGGACGACGGCGTGTTCTACGATCTGAGGCCTGGTGCCTGGGTCGAGCCCCAGGCTTCGTGGGGTGCAGGCAGTGTGCTGCTGGTGGAAATTCCCACCCGGGATGAAACGTTCGACAACATTGTTGCCTTCTGGAAGCCGGAACAGCCATTGGAGCCCGGTCATGAGTATCTGTACGCCTATACCCTGACCTGGGGAGCCGAGCCGCCAAACCGGCCAACGAATCTCGCAACCGTCAGGGCCACCCGTACCGGGCTTGGGGGCGTGGTGGGCCAGAAAAGGCAGTACTTTTCATGGCGATTTGCGGTGGACTTTGTGGGCGGGCCGCTGGCCATGCTCGCCAGCGATGCAGAGGTCGAACCGGTGATTACGGCCAGTCGTGGCAGGACCGAGATTTCCTCTGCACGGCCCCTCGCCTCCGGCAGTGGGTACCGGGCCATGTTTGATCTGGTCCCGGACGACTCCCTGGAGCCCATCGATCTGCGTTTGCAACTGAAACTGGGCGAGCAGGTGCTGACAGAGACCTGGCTCTACCAGTACACCCCGCCTCCGCAAGAAGAGCGAGAGCTTTTCTAGTTTCGCATGGATTGTTGACAAAACGACCAGTCAGGCGTAGATTTCCGGCAATTAAAGTCACTATTGTTGACAAAATATGCCTGAAGCCGTGATTCAAACCTACACCCGCGCCGACGAGGCTTTCGATTGTCTGCAAACAGCGATCGTGAAAGGGGATCTCGCACCCGGTGAGAAAATTGGTGAAGTGGAACTCTGTTCCCGCTTCAACCTGACCCGCGGCCCCCTGCGTGAAGCCCTCGGTCGGCTTGAGTCCCGCGGTTTGCTGGTTCGCAGGCCTCACGCCGGTGTCAAAGTGGTGTCCGTCAGTACCGACGAACTCATGGAGTTGTACCGCATCCGAGAGGTGATGGAAGGGCTTGCCGCACGCCAGGCTGCAGAACGCATGACCGACGATGAAATCACCGCTCTCCATACTACCCTGGATGCCCACGAGGCCATGATCGAACAGGCTCATGGCCAGGCCTACTATCAGGCCGAAGGGGATTATGATTTTCATCACCGCATTGCCACTGGCAGCCGCAACGCCAAACTCGCGCAAATGCTGCTCGGTGATCTTTACTATATGGTCCGGATGTATCGTTATCGGCTCAGTACCGCCTCCGGCCGGCCGCACATGGCACTGGGTGAGCACCGTCGCATTGTGGAAGCGATCGCTCAACGGGACGGTGAACTGGCCGAGTTCCTGATGAAGCGCCACATCAATGCCGCTCGCCGTAATATCGAGCGCAAGATCGCCGAGGGCGGCTTGACCATCTGAATCCGCAGGTCGGATTTGCTCCAGGCAATATCCGGCAACGAACATTCCAACAGACAGAGAGGCCCAACACCATGTCCAGAAAACTCAGCCCGGGCGCCCGCTTCCGCAAGGCCCTGAAAGACAACGCGCCATTGCAGATTGTCGGTACCATCAACGCCTATTCAGCCATGATGGCCGAACGGGTAGGGCACCAGGCCATTTATCTGTCTGGCGGTGGCGTCGCAAACGCTTCCTATGGTCTGCCGGACCTCGGAATGACCTCACTGAACGACGTGGTCGAAGATGTCCGCCGCATCACCGCCGCCACCGATGTGCCATTGCTGGTGGATATTGATACCGGTTGGGGCGGCGCCTTCAACATCGCCCGCACTATTCAGCAAATGGAGCGGGCTGGCGCCGCTGCCGTTCACATCGAAGACCAGGTGGCACAGAAACGCTGTGGCCACCGACCGAACAAGGAGATCGTTTCCCAGGAGGAAATGGTCGACCGCATCAAGGCTGCGGTGGATGCCCGTGAAGACGATGACTTTTTCATCATGGCCCGCACCGATGCGTTCCAGAAAGAGGGTCTGGACGCGGCGATTGAGCGCGCCAAAGCCTGCGTAGCGGCCGGAGCCGATGGCATCTTCGCCGAGGCGGTCACCGAGCTGGAGCACTATCAGGCGTTTTCAGAAGCGCTGGATGTGCCGATTCTTGCCAACATCACCGAATTCGGCGCAACCCCGCTGTATAACCGCAAAGAGCTGGCGGACGCGGGCGCCGACATGGTGCTGTACCCGTTGAGTGCCTTCCGCGCGATGAACAAGGCGGCATTGATGGTGTACGAGAACATCCTGGAAAAAGGTGACCAGAAAGACGTCGTTGATCTCATGCAGACCCGCATGGAGCTCTACGATTTCCTGAACTACCACGATTTCGAGCAGAAGCTGGACCAGCTGTTCCAGCAGAAAAAGGATTAACCCGTTGTTGGATTACGGCTTCGCCTGATCCAACCTACGAAGAATCAGGCAGTAACTGTAGGTCGGATTAGCCGCAGGCGTAATCCGACAACCGAGACACGTTGAGGGGAGAAAGACCAATGGCTGAAGCAAAACAACTGAGTGGTGCGGGTCTTCGCGGCCAGGTGGCGGGTGTAACCGCACTGTGTACCGTCGGCAAATCAGGCGCTGGCCTGACGTATCGTGGCTATGACATTGCCGAGCTGGCGGAAAACGCCCAGTTCGAGGAAGTGGCGTATCTGCTGTTGCGCGGCAAACTGCCGAACCGTCAGGAACTCGACGCCTACAAGAAAAAGCTTCAGAGCCTGCGCGGCCTGCCTGCAGCGCTGAAGACCGTGCTTGAGCAGATTCCCAAAGACGCGCATCCGATGGATGTGATGCGTACCGGCTGTTCGATGCTGGGTAATCTGGAAACCGAGCAGGATTTCAGCGAGCAGGACGACAAGATCGATCGCATGCTGGCGGTGTTTCCGTCCATCATCACCTACTGGTACCGCTTTGCTCATGAGGGTGTTCGCCTGGAAACCGAGAGTGATGTGGACTCCATCGGCGGACACTTCCTGGAACTGCTGCACGGCAAGAAGCCCAGTGCACTGCATGAGCGTGTGATGAACGTGTCGCTGATTCTCTACGCCGAGCACGAGTTCAACGCCTCCACGTTCACCGCCCGGGTCTGTGCATCCACGCTGTCAGACATTCACAGCTGTGTGACCGGCGCGATTGGCTCTCTGCGGGGCCCGCTGCACGGTGGTGCCAACGAAGCCGCCATGGAGCTGATCCAGCGTTTCCAGACGGCCGACGAGGCCGAAGCGGGCCTGATGGGCATGCTGGAGCGCAAGGAAAAAATCATGGGCTTTGGTCACGCGATCTACAAGGAGTCGGATCCGCGGAACGCCATCATCAAGCACTGGTCCAAGAAACTGGCGGATGAAGTGGGAGACACCGTGCTTTATCCGGTATCCGAGCGTTGCGAAGCGGTGATGTGGCGCGAGAAGAAGTTGTTCTGTAACGCCGATTTCTTCCACGCCTCCGCCTACCATTTCATGGGTATCCCGACTGAGCTGTTTACTCCGATTTTTGTAATGTCGCGGGTATCCGGTTGGACCGCCCACGTTAAAGAGCAGCGTGAGAACAACCGCATTATTCGCCCGAGCGCCGATTACACCGGCCCGGAACATGCGGAATGGTTGCCGATCGACAAGCGCTGAGGGAGTACATGATGAATACCGATTACCGTAAGGCACTTCCGGGCACCGACCTGGACTACTTCGATACGCGCCAGGCGGTGGAAGATATCCAGCCCGGCGCCTATGACAAGCTTCCGTACACGTCCAAGATTCTGGCCGAGCAGCTGGTTCGCCGCTGTGATCCCGAGGCGCTGACGGATTCCCTCAAACAGCTGATCGAGCGCAAGCGGGACCTGGATTTTCCCTGGTACCCCGCCCGTGTGGTCTGCCACGACATCCTGGGTCAGACCGCGCTGGTGGATCTTGCCGGCCTACGTGATGCCATCGCCGAAAAAGGTGGTGATCCCGCCAAGGTCAACCCGGTGGTGCCCACGCAGCTGATCGTCGATCACTCGCTGGCCGTCGAGGCCCCGGGCTTTGATCCGGACGCGTTCGAGAAGAACCGCGCCATCGAGGATCGCCGCAATGACGACCGTTTCCATTTCATCAACTGGACCAAAACGGCCTTCAAGAATGTCGATGTCATTCCGCCGGGCAACGGCATCATGCATCAGATCAATCTGGAGAAGATGTCCCCGGTGATTCAGAACCGGCCCGATGGCGAAGGCAAGCGGGTAGCGTTCCCGGACACCTGCGTGGGCACGGACAGTCACACTCCGATGGTTGATGCGCTCGGCGTTATCTCTGTGGGCGTGGGCGGTCTTGAGGCCGAGAGCGTGATGCTTGGCCGTGCGTCGATGATGCGCCTGCCGGACATCGTGGGCGTTGAGCTCACCGGAAAACTGCAACCGGGCATCACCGGCACCGACATGGTTCTGGCCATTACCGAATTCCTGCGCAAGGAAAAGGTGGTTGGGGCCTATCTCGAGTTTTACGGCGAGGGTGCGGACAGCCTGACCGTGGGGGATCGTGCCACCATCTCCAATATGACGCCGGAATACGGCGCGACTGCGGCGATGTTCTACATCGACGGTCAGACCATCGATTACCTGAAGCTGACTGGCCGTGAAGACGACCAGGTCGCGCTGGTGGAAACCTACGCCAGGGAGGCGGGTTTGTGGTCAGACGGTATGAGGAACGCGGAGTACGAGCGGATTCTGAAGTTTGACCTCGCCAGTGTACACCGCACTCTCGCGGGCCCGTCCAATCCCCACGCGCATCTGCCGACGTCGGAGCTGGCAGCGCGGGGCATCGCCGGTGCCTGGGAGCAGGAAGAGGGCAAGATGCCGGATGGCGCGTGCATCATTGCCGCCATCACCAGCTGTACCAACACCAGTAACCCCCGCAACATGGTGGCAGCCGGGCTGATTGCCCGAAATGCCAACAAGCTGGGCCTGACCCGTAAGCCCTGGGTGAAAACCTCCCTGGCACCGGGCTCCAAGACCGTGAAAATGTATCTGGAAGAAGCCCAACTGATGTCCGAACTGGAACAGCTCGGCTTCGGCGTCGTGGCATTCGCCTGTACCACCTGTAACGGCATGAGCGGTGCTCTGGATCCGGTGATCGAGAAGGAAATCATCGACCGGGATCTCTACGCCACCGCCGTGCTGTCCGGTAACCGTAACTTTGATGGCCGGATTCACCCCTACGCCAAGCAGGCGTTCCTGGCGTCACCACCGTTGGTGGTTGCCTACGCGATTGCCGGTACGATCCGTTTTGATATCGAGAAGGATATTCTGGGTCACGACAAGGATGGCAACCCGGTCACGCTGAAAGACATCTGGCCGGACGATGCGGAAATCGATGCGATCGTAAAAGCCAGCGTCAAGCCGGAACAGTTCCGCAGTACCTACATTCCGATGTTTGATGTCACCCGGGATGCCCAGGCCAACACCAACCCGCTGTACGACTGGCGGCCGCAGAGCACCTACATTCGCCGCCCGCCCTACTGGGAAGGTGGCATGGTGGGCGAGAAAACCCTCAAAGGCATGCGCCCGCTGGCGATCCTGCCGGACAACATCACCACCGACCACCTGTCACCGTCCAACGCGATCATGATGAACAGCGCGGCGGGGGAGTACCTGCACAAGATGGGTGTACCCGAGGTGGACTTTAACTCCTACGCTACCCACCGGGGTGACCACCTGACCGCCCAGCGTGCCACCTTCGCCAACCCCAAACTGTTCAACGAAATGGTGCGGGATGACGAGGGTAACGTGAAGCAGGGCTCGTGGGCGCGGATTGAGCCGGAGGGCAAGGTGACCCGCATGTGGGAAGCCATCGAAACCTACATGGAGCGCAAGCAACCGCTGATCATTATCGCCGGTGCGGACTACGGCCAGGGCTCATCCCGTGACTGGGCCGCCAAGGGCGTTGCGCTGGCCGGTGTCGAGGCCATTGTTGCTGAGGGCTTCGAGCGGATCCACCGCACCAACCTGATCGGCATGGGGGTGGTGCCGCTGCAGTTCGAAGAAGGGACCACCCGCCAGACTCTGGCCCTCGATGGCACCGAAACCTACGATGTGGAGGGCACTCCGGCGCCCCGCGCCGAGCTGACTCTGGTTATCCATCGCAAGAATGGCAGTACCGAGCGGGTGCCCGTGATCTGTCGACTGGATACCGCTGAAGAAGTGTCCATCTACAGTGCCGGCGGTGTACTGCAGCGTTTTGCCGAGGACTTCCTGCAATCGGAAGGTGCAGCATGAGTCGTCCCGCACAAATCCGAGTGCCCGCCACCTATATGCGTGGCGGCACCAGCAAGGGGGTTTTCTTCCGGTTGCAGGACCTGCCAGACACGGCGCAAGTCCCGGGTGAGCCCCGGGACAAGTTCCTCCTGCGGGTCATCGGCAGCCCGGATCCCTACCAGAAACAGATCGACGGCATGTGCGGGGCGACCTCCAGCACCAGCAAAACGGTCATTCTGGCGGCGCCGACCCAATCGGATCACGATGTGGACTACCTGTTCGGTCAGGTGTCCATCGACAAGCCCTTTGTCGACTGGAGCGGTAACTGTGGAAACCTGACGGCGGCCGTCGGTGCGTTTGCCATCAACGGCGGTTTCGTGGCCAAAGAGCGAATCCCGCAAAACGGCATCTGCACGGTCCGGATCTGGCAGGCCAATATCCGCAAAACCATTGTCGCCCATGTGCCCATTACCGACGGGGACGTGCAGGAAACCGGCGATTTCGAACTGGACGGCGTGACCTTCCCGGCCGCGGAGGTTCAGGTGGAATTCATGGATCCTGCAGACGGCGAAGGCTCCATGTTCCCTACCGGTAACCTGGTGGACGATCTGGAGGTGCCGGGTGTGGGCACGCTGAAAGCAACCATGATCAATGCCGGTATTCCCACTATTTTCGTTAACGCCGAAGAGATCGGCTACAAGGGTACCGAGCTGCAGGAGGACATCAACTCCGATCCTGCCGCTCTGGCGAAATTCGAATCCATCCGTGCACACGGTGCGGTGAGGATGGGATTGATCAAGAGCACAGAGGAAGCCGCCCACCGCCAACACACCCCGAAAGTGGCGTTTGTGGCCAGGCCCTCGGATTACCTGTCCTCCAGTGGCAAATCCATCGGCGCCGGAGACGTGGACGTTCTGGTCAGGGCCCTGTCCATGGGAAAGCTGCACCACGCCATGATGGGAACCGCAGCCGTTGCCATTGCAACCGCCTCGGCGGTACCCGGAACGCTGGTGAACCTGGCAGCCGGGGGCGGAAACCGCTCCCAGGTGACCTTCGGCCACCCTTCGGGAACACTGCGGGTGGGCGCGGAAGCGCAGGAGCGGGATGGCGAGTGGACAGCCACCAAAGCCATCATGAGCCGCAGCGCGCGAATTCTGATGGAAGGGTGGGTGCGCGTGCCCGGGATTGTCGATTAAATTTACACATTCATAAATGAAGACAACTAACTAACTGTAAAATAAGAATAAAAATAGTTGGCAAACTGTTTGCTACCTGTCGCTTGCACGATCATAACGTCAAGTTACACAGGAGCAGTAACATGAAAATGACTTCAAACCTTCTGGCCGCAGGATTGCTGGCCGGAACCTTCTCCATGGCGCATGCCGCGCCGATGAGTGTGTTCGATCTGAAAACCGATTCCGGCAATGCGGTATTCAGCGACACACTCGGAGAGGGCGATTTCTACGATAACGGCGCAACCTTCGCCACACTTCACGACACCGATGGCACCCAGGATTCAGCAGGTGCCTTCCTGCTTTTCGAATTTGCCGGGTTTGCCAACATCAACAGCTTCGGCATTTATGATGTACAGGACACCAGCCAGATGCTGCAGGTGTTTTCCGGCGGCGATGCGTCCGGTGGTCGCCAGGTCGAGTTTGATCTGGGTGCTGGCACCGCGGAAACCGTTTACGGTACGGCAAACATCGGTGCTTCTTTCGGCTTTTATCTCCAGCGTGGCGACAATGTTTTCTACTCTGACGCCGGTCTGAACGGCGGCGTGGATATGACCCGTATCTTCGACGTTACAGCGAGCCAGAATACTGCTTTTTACGGCAGCTCCCTGATCGTGGCCTTTGAAGATCTGATCGATGGCGACTTCGACTACAACGACCTGAATGTGGGCATTTCCGACGTCAAGGCTGATCCTGAACCGGGTACGCTGGCCCTGTTTGGTCTCGGTCTGCTGGGCTTCGGTATGACGCGCAGAAGCAAGTCGGCCTGATCTATGTCACCCCGGGATCAGCAATTGTTCCGGGGTGTCAATCAAATTTACGTTTCAATTTGTCAAAGTCGTTAACAGTGCGTTGCAGTATTGTAAAAATGAAGTAAACTTTGTTCATTGTCAGTCCTGATGCATCGGATGCGCAGGCGCTTTTACAGTGAGCAACAAAAGGAGTTGGCGTGGCCCACGTCAGATTGTTCCGGCATTACATTCACGTTCCTTTCGTAATACTGGGCCTTATCGACTTGGTGGTGTTGGCCTTCAGCTTCTGTATTGCCGTTTTTTTCCGGCATTTTGGTGAAGTTTCCTTCTTCCTCGATAATATCCAGTATCTGCTTCCCTCGGCCATCGCGTTCGGTGTGGCGAACCTTGTGGTGATGATTGCCCTGGGCGTTCATCAGTCGCGCCTGGAAGAGGGTATGTCCGGCATGATGTTGCGGACCATCTTTTCCCTGATCATTGGCGTGCCGGCGTCCGCGTTTATTTTTCTGCCTGGCAATGACTGGCTCTGGTATCTGGGGTTCAGCGACATCCTGACGTCGGCGTCGGTATTCGGGCTTGTCCTGTT
>JAEPMM010000305.1 GCA_017643965.1 Marinobacter sp. | reverse complement strand
GGGACTGGGACACGGCGCGTCTCGGTAGCAGATCAGACACCCGCTTGAATTCCTGCTCGGCCAGTTGTGCCTCGGCCCGGCGGGTGCGCAGGGCCGCTTCGTCGATGGCAGTATCCAGACGGATCAGCAGGTCGCCTTTCTTGACGGTATCGCCGGATTCAAAACCGATGGTTTCCACCACGCCCGGTACCTCGTTGGCCACCTCGATGCCATTGATCGCTTCCACGCTGCCTACCGCCTTGGTGGCCGGTGTCCACTTACCGGCACGGGCCTTGGTAGTGGAAACTTCAGCCGGCGGCTGCGGCTGTGACATCTGCGCGCTCATCTGGTCGAACTGATAGAACTTGTAGCCAAAAATGCCGCCGAGCACGACAACGAGAAAGAGAATGACGATCAGGAAACGGGAGGCAGTGCGCATAAGTCAGTCCTGAGTATTGAATTCCATCGGAAAGTCTGCCAACAGCGCGACAACGGGGTCGCCAATGGGTTGTGCCTATCCGGAGAGGGAAAGAGTTTGTGATTGATTCTTAATCCGACTAATAGGGTAGCATCCTATACAAAAAACGGGTGTTTTGTCACCGGGGTAATGCCAGAATTACGGTCATTGAAACGTAAGGGATTACCCTATGCACTGGATACTTGGACTTGCCCTGACCGTTGCGGTCTTCGTGATCCTCAAACAGTGGGGCGGGCTGACCGCGGAGAAGAAAAAAGCGGCCCTCTGGAAGCTGTTTCTGGTGGTTGGCGGTGCCCTGTTGCTGTTCCTGGTGTTGACCGGGCGGATCCACGTGCTCACGGCCGCAGTGGCTGGGCTGATTCCCCTGTTGCGCAAACTGCCGGCGCTGCTGAAATTCGCGCTACTGGCCAGTCGGTTGTACAACCAGCGCAAGCGTCAACACCAGGATCGCGGCACGGCCGGTGGCCATTCGTCAGCGCACGGTCGCCAGCGTGAGGGACGTCCGGGGCAGATGTCAGAACGTGAGGCGTGTGAGATTCTGGGGCTGCCCACCGGCTGCAGCGAAGACGACGTCATCCTGGCGCACCGGCGGCTGATGCAGAAAATCCACCCGGACCGCGGCGGTAACGACTACCTGGCAGCCAAGGTCAACGAAGCCAAAGCGACCTTGCTGGCTGCCCGCCGCGGGGTGGCCTGAACCGGTCAGAGCAGATCAACCCTGACTTCGAAGGTCTGGTTTGCGCGCTCCTCGCCACCGACCTGATAGGTAATGCCGGAGCGGGTGCCGGCCTGCCGGCTGCGGGTGCTGCCCAGCTCCACCCACTGGCCGGGCTCCACCCGCCGGATGGTCATCAGCGCCTCGGTTTCATACCCCGGGATATCACCTTCCGGGTCTTCCTCAAAGGACACGATGTTCAACTCGATGGCGCTGTCTGACAGGGCCTGAGGGCTGACCAGAAAGCCACTGCGGGTTTCCACCTGACCAAGCACGGCTGCCGGATTGCGACCGCCGCGGATAGCCACGGGCACGGTACGGACCTGCCCCGACGTGATGTGGGCGGATTGGCCGTCCTGAACCACCAGCGTGCGCTCCTGGTTGCGCCGGGTGGTGGTCACTTTGCGTTCCACGCGCGCGCCGGCCTGGTTGTTGGTGATGGTCACGCCACCGCCGCCACTTTTCGCGTCCAGGTTGCTGCGGGAGCGCACGGTAATGCGCATCTGAACCGGTGCAACATCCAGGGTATCCACCAGCATGCCGATTTCATCCAGCACCGCCGGCTCTCCGCGGATGATCATCTGCTGTCCTCGCGCGGTGATCCGGAGCTGATCGGAACCATAGAGATCCCGGACCTGCGCCGCCACATCCTGCGCTGACCGATTGTCCAACGCATAGGTGCGGGACTCGGGGGCCGCAACAACAGGCAGCGGGTTCGCCAGCAAAAGGATCAGCGCAAGCAGTGCCGGGAACCGGCGGGCAGGGTGGTTGAACAGCGTAAGGGTCATGGCATTCACCGGGATAAATTCCATAAATATCGGGTTTGCGGGTTGCAAAGCCGAAAAGCCGGGGTATATATTGAAAAGCATGAAGACTACACACGCGATCTGTCAATTGAATGTTCTGCAAGCCTTCGGTGCGAAACCGATGGCGGCGGTCGCTGCTGTGTTTTTCTGGTGGTTTGGTTATGGCTATTTTAGCCAGAGCCCGGGCCGCCCATAAGATCTTCATCGACCGAATAACGAGGAAGGCAGCCCGGCAGAGACCCAGGCTGCCACCGGACTCGAACAAGCCCCGACTGGTAGCCCAGCCGGGGCTTTTTTGATTCTGACACAGGGAAACGGACCATCGATATGAACATGCCTTTGAACATCGACGCGCTCGATGAAGCCAGAGATGATGAAGCCGGTGAGTTGAGCGCAACGGCCACCACCGCCGTCTGTCGCCGGGAAGAGATCCTGCCGACCGCCGCCGAGCTGGCCGCGAGCCTGCCGATCTCAGTGGCTACCGAGCGCCAGATTCTGCGTCACCGGGACGCCATTCGCCGGGTGTTGCGAGGTGATGACCCCCGCACCCTCATCGTGATCGGCCCCTGTTCGATTCATGACGAAGTGGCGGCGCTGGAATACGCGGCGAAGCTCAGCGCGTTGGCCCGGAGTGTCAGTGACCGTTTCCTGATCGTGATGCGCGCCTATCTGGAAAAGCCCAGAACCACCGTGGGCTGGAAAGGCCTGCTGTACGATCCCGAGCGCACCGGTGCCGGCAATCTTGCTGAGGGTCTGGTGCGTTCACGGCGGCTGCTGCTGAACCTGGCGGAGTCCGGCCTGCCGCTGGCGACTGAGGCGCTCAGCCCGTTCGCGATGGATTACCTGGGGGACCTGATCAGCTGGACGGCCATCGGTGCCCGTACGACCGAATCCCAGGTGCACCGGGAGCTGGTCAGTGGGTTGCCGATGCCGGTGGGTTTCAAGAACGGCACTGATGGTGGAGTGAGCGTTGCCATCAACGCCATGAAGTCGGCGGCGCACTCCCATCACCACATGGGCGTGTCCCGCCACGGCGCTCCGGCAATGATCACCACCGCCGGCAATCCGGATACCCATCTGGTACTCAGGGGCGGCCGCGGTATCACCAACTACGACGCCGACAGCGTCGGCCGGGCCATCGATGCACTGAGCAGCGCCGGGGTGTCCAGCGCCATCATGGTGGACTGCAGCCACGACAACGCCTGCAAGGAGGCGGAGCGTCAACTGGACATTGCCCGCGAGGTCATGGCGCAGAAAGCTGAGGGAAACACCTGCATTCGTGGACTGATGCTGGAGAGTTTCCTGCAGCCGGGTCGTCAGAACGACGGCGCCGATCTGACCTACGGCTGTTCCATTACGGATCCGTGTATTGGCTGGGCGCAGACGGAGGCTCTGATCCGCTCACTGTAGAAAACAGCAGCTGCCCGGCCAGCAATAACAGCACACCACCCATTAACCGGTCGAGCCAATGGCCGAAGCGGTTAAAACCGCGCCGCACCCGGGGCAGGGTGAAGAACGTGGCGACCAGGGCGAACCACAGCCCGGTGGCCAGAGCCATATAGACGCCGTAGGCGGTTTGCAGGGCGACCGGCGTACCCGGGCTGATGACCACGGAAAACAGCGACACGAAGAACAGCGTGGCCTTGGGGTTCAGGGTGTTGGTGAGGAAGCCCAGGCGAAACGCCGCCAGCCCCCGTTGTGCCAGCGCGGGTTCTGCGGCCACATGCATTCCGCCTGCCCGGGACCGCAGACACTGGATGGCAATCCAGCTCAGATACAGCGCACCCACCACCTTGAGAATATTAAACAACAGCAATGACTGTTGAATCAGCAGGCCGATCCCCAACAAAGAGTAGGTGACATGCACAAGAATGCCGGCGCCGACGCCCGCTGCAGTGAGCAGAGCGTTACGGCGACTCTGGCAGAGCGCCTGTCGGAGAATCACGGCGAAGTCCGGGCCGGGGCTCGCCACCGCCAGCAGATGAACCAGGGCGACGGTCAGAAATTCCGTCCAGTAGTTTTGCATTGAATGGTTCTCCCAAACCAGTCCGGGTGTGGTCAAAACGGGAATAATCCTGTGAGCGCAAGCATATAAGTGATCGGCCAGAATATCCTGTGTCAAAGGCAATTAATTCTGGCGGACTATACTGTGCAGACCAGATGAACAAGGTAACCAGCGGGAGAAGCAGTGATGGAGAAGCGAACGGTAGATGTGGCGATCATCGGTGCCGGTACGGCCGGCATGGGCGCGTATCGCGCCGCCAAAGCGCACACTGACAGCCTGGTGCTGATTGAAGGTGGGCATTACGGCACAACCTGTGCCCGTGTTGGCTGCATGCCCAGCAAACTGCTGATCGCCGCCGCGGAGCGCGCCCATGACATGGCCGGGGCGGCGCAGTTCGGTATTCATCCGGGTGGCATCCGGATTGACGGTGAAGCGGTGATGCAGCGGGTGCGAAGCGAG
>JAEPMM010000377.1 GCA_017643965.1 Marinobacter sp. | reverse complement strand
CGAACCCTGGATGAAGCAAGAGCCGACATATTCGATTACATCGAGCGATTCCATAATCCGAGGATGCGACGTAGAGTTGCTGCTCAGGATCGGAAGCTTTGCACCGTTTTATAACCGTCCGTGGAAACGGGGTAGAACCCGGCAAGTAAGAAAAAAAGCTCGGTATTATGGCTTGATGCAGGTATCCCAAGGCTTGTTGGATTTCGTTCTCTCTGTGAGTCTTATCGTTATCTTTGCGTGGGGCTCTGATGGTCGAATGTCGGCGCAGGTCAGCGCTTCGCTTGTGTTCTCGATTTTGGCTCTGGTGTTATTGAGGCGTGACAGGTTGCTAGCGATGTGGGTATGGAGGCCAGATTTTATTGCTGAAGCTCTGCGCTTCGGGATACCGCTGATTCCGCACGTAGGTGGATTGTTCCTACTGGCCTCCGTTGATAGATTTGTAATCAATGCAGAACTGGGATTGGCTCAGGCAGGAGTCTACATGGTGGCTGTCCAGTTTGCGGCTGCCCTTGCGTTGGTTTTCGACGCTGTCAACAAAGCTTTTGTGCCGTGGCTGTTCGAGAGACTTAATAGAGATAATGAGCGTGAAAAACTGTTTATTGTGCGGATGACCTATGGATGGTACGCATTGCTGCTGTGCGGTGCAGCTATGGCGTTCATAGTGGGCCCGGGCCTTGTAAGAATTATAGTGGGTGAAGGGTATGAGAGAGCTGGCGATCTGATCGGCTGGCTCGCTCTTGGTCAGGTTTTCGGCGGGATGTACTTGATGGTAACCAATTACATATTTTTCTCCAAGCGCACCGGCTTGTTGTCGTTAGTGACGATATCCTCCGGCCTGGTAAATGTAGGGCTTCTTGTGCTGCTAATTGGCTATTTCGGTCTGGAGGGCGCAGCTTATGCGTTTTGTATTGCAATGGCACTCCGCTTTGTGCTTACTTGGTGGGTCGCACAAAAAAGGCACGCAATGCCTTGGTTTGGCGTAAATTCTCAGATAGCTCGCTAGGCCTTTCATTTTGGGGAGGATACATCAAGCATTTACCTCATCAAACAACTCCGGCACCTCAACATCCCACCCAAACCGCTCAGCAACCCGTTTACGCATGACGTCACTGGCTACCATCTCCCCGTGAGTCACGTAAACCTTCGCCGGCTTCAGAGAACCTTGCCCCAGCCACTCAAGAATCTCGTTGTAATCCCCATGGGCGGACAAAGAATCCATGTTGTAGATCTCGGCTTTCACCGGCCAATACTCCCCGTGGATCTTAACGGACTCCGCACCGTTCACGAGCGCATCCCCGCGAGTGCCCGGCGCCTGAAAACCTGCAAACACGACGCTGTTCCTCGGGTTAGGTAATAGCGTCTTGAGATGATGGAGCACCCGCCCGCCACTGGCCATGCCGCTGGCTGAAATGATCACGCAGGGATAGCGCGCCGAATCCAGCTCAATGGATTCCTCAACGGTGCGGACGAATTTGGTCTGGTCATCCATCATTTCGCATTCGGCGGCGCTGAGCTTGTGCTCTTTGTGATGTTTGCAGAAGATTTCAGTGGCTTTGATTGCCATCGGGCTATTCAGGTACACCGGCAACTTGGGAATTCGTTGCTGGCCCATAATCTTGTGAATGAGGTACAGCAGCATCTGCGCGCGGCCCACTGCAAAGGCCGGCATCAGCACGATACCGCCGCGGCCTGCGGTTTTGGTGATGATTTGCGCCAGCTCTTCCTCAGGGTTGGTGGCAGCATGGGCGCGGTCACCGTAGGTGGATTCGCAAATCAGTACGTCTGCTTTGGCGATCGGCTCGGGTGGCCGCATGATGACGTCATCCTGCCGGCCGACATCACCGCTGAACACCACAGTGTGGTCACTGGCCTTGTCGGTCACATGTACACAGGAAGACCCCAGAATGTGGCCCGCGGGTGTGCACATCACTTCCAGGCCTTTCACCGGCTCAAAGGCCTCATGGTAGTGCAGAGACTCAAAGTGCTTCAGCGCTTCCCAGGCATCTTTTTCGGTAAAAAGCGGCTCAGGATGCTCGTGCTTGGAGAATTTTTTGCGGAAGGCATACTTCGCGTCTTCTTCCTGCAGAAAACCGGCGTCCGGAAGCAGCACCTTGCACAGCGCGTGGGTGGCCTTGGTGCAGTATATCTTGCCTTTGAAGCCGTTCTTCACCAGAGCAGGGAGGTAGCCGCTGTGGTCGATATGTGCGTGAGTGAGCACGACTGCGTCGATCGTCGATGGGTCGACTGGGAATGGTGCCCAGTTTCGTCTACGGAGAGTTTTTACGCCCTGGTACATGCCGCAATCCACCAGCAATCGGTGTTTGTCGTCTGATAGCAGGTAGCGAGAACCGGTTACCGTGCCCGCGCCGCCTAGGAAGCGTAGTTTCATGAGAGGCTCCAAAACGAATTGCTTCGATTGAGTCTAGTTCAAACATAAACAGAGAGCCTCCTCCCCCCCCGGGGGTAAAGCCGGTAAACCATCAAGGGTTGTCTTGGACCTCGAAAATATGGATAGTTTCCAACCTCTCAAAACGCTGAATATTCACAACGAGTATTTCTATATCTTGTGGCTCTCTCCCTGAGCCGAGGCCGATTCAGAAGCGAAAAGGTACCGAATGCTGCAGTATTATGAAAACCAGTCATCAGGCACTTTGCGGTTGGACCTGCAAGGTTTGCGAGCGATAGCAGTAACCGTGGTTTTTCTTGCGCACGCCGGTGTTCAGGGTTTTTCTGGTGGCTACATAGGTGTGGATCTTTTTTTCGTGCTTTCTGGCTTCTTGATAACAGGCGTTCTGTATAAAGAATTTGAAGCCACCGGTAGCGTTAACATTTTTGCCTTTTACAGTCGCCGTATAAAGCGATTGTTGCCAGCGATGGCACTTGTGATCGGACTTACGTTGGCAATAAGTTTTGTTCTTTTACCGGGTTTTCAAGCCAAGGCCCAAATAGGCTCTTCCCCTTTCGCATCTTTATGGCTTTCCAATTTTTACTTTACGTTTTCCGAGCTTGATTACTTCAATGAGCTTGGGGAAAAAGATCTATTTTTACACACATGGTCGTTAGCAGTTGAAGAGCAGTTTTATCTTGTTTGGCCTTTCTTGCTCCTGTTTCTCGCTCGCTTCCGGCAAAGGCGAGTTTCTGAAAAACATAACCTCAGGATTCGCTTGGCGGTCGGGCTACTTCTGGTGTTGGGTCTCAGCTTTGCGCTGAGTCTCTACTGGATTGAAGAAAGTCCGCTCCTTGCGTTCTATCACATGCCGTCCAGGGCGTGGCAGTTTGCGTTGGGTGCACTTGTGTTCCTGGCTGTATACCGCACCCCATTTCGGACAAACGAGTCTTGCGGAACAGCGAAAGGATTGTCGCTTTTAATCGTCGGAGCGGGCGCGATTGCCGCCAGTACATGGTTTTACGACGACCAGATGACGTATCCAGGCTGGGCAGCAGTTGTACCCTCCGTCGGCGCGGCTCTTGTAATT
>JAEPMM010000285.1 GCA_017643965.1 Marinobacter sp. | reverse complement strand
CGCCAAACCGGAGAAAATCCCGCACCTGAAGCCGGCCTTTGCCAAGGACGGCTCGGTGACCGCCGCCAACTCCAGCTCCATCAGCGACGGCGCCTCCGCCCTGGTACTGGCCTCCGCCGCCGAAGCCGACGCCCGCGGCCTGATACCCCAGGCTCGTATCGTCGCCCACGCCACCCACGCCCGTTTGCCCGCCGAGTTCACCCTGGCCCCCATCGGCACCATCGAGAAGGTCCTGAACAAAGCTGGCTGGTCCGTTGACGACGTGGACCTGTTCGAAATCAACGAAGCCTTCGCGGTGGTCACCCTGGCGGCCATTAACGAGCTCAAGCTTCCGGCGGAAAAGGTCAACGTCCACGGCGGCGCCTGCGCACTGGGCCACCCGATCGGTTCCTCCGGTTCACGGATCATCATTACCCTGATGAATGCCTTGCGTCAGCGTGGCCTCAAGCGTGGGGTTGCGTCGCTGTGTATTGGTGGTGGCGAGGGGACTGCTGTGGCTATTGAGTTGGTCTGAGTTGGGAGGTGGCTGTTCTTTTTAGCCTGCCGGTTGAGGGGCGGGCTTGCGGGGTGGCAGGTGGAGTTTTTTCTTGGAAAAAGAACTCGCTTCGCTCAGACACCTTTTTCCGGCGAAAAAATCCACCTACCACCCCGCGCCGAGAGACCAACGAACTAATCCGACCTACTGATTAAAAACAACTTCTGCTTTTCATTCCTTGTCTTTTACTTGGCATCCCTGTGCTGCACGTCGGTAGGGGGGCAAGGATGCTTTTTTCTGGCCGGGAAAAAGATGTCTGAGCGAAGCGAGTTATTTTTCCCAGAAGAAAAAACATCCTTACCCCGCGTACCCGCCCGCCAACCAGAAGGCTACAAAACCGAACCTGCCCCCAAGCTGAAGTACCCGAACCCGAGCGGCTTTGACCCTGATCATGCGCCAAAACAGCTGATTTGCTAGGCTCCAATGCAGGGAACACACCGCAGACGGAGAACGGAGCACCGTGCCAAAACGCCACGAGTTTATTGAAGAGTCCCGGAAACAATGGAGCTCGGAGCCCGCTTTTGTGGCCTCCATGGCCGCTGCGGCGGTCGGGCTCGGCAACCTGTGGCGGTTTCCTTACATGGTGGGGGAGAACGGGGGCGGCGCGTTTGTGGTGGCTTACCTGCTGGCGCTGATCGTGGTGGTGCTGCCCATCATGATTCTGGAGGTGTCCGCCGGCCGGCTCTCCAAGGGCAGCACGGTGCAGACGTATCGGCAGGTCAACCGCTTTGGCGTGGTGTACGGCTGGTTTGTGGTGCTGATTACCATGGCCATTACCAGCTATTACCTGGTGATCACCGGCTGGACGCTGGGCTATGCCGTGGATGCGGCCACCGACGATCTGCGGGTGTTTGGCGAATTCAGCGCCGGCTATAACTCGCTCTGGTATTTCATCGCAGTCACTCTGCTCGGCGCGATCATCCTGGCCCGGGATGTGAAAGCCATCGAGCAGATGTCCAAGATCCTCATGCCGGTGTTGCTGGTGGTGATGATCGGGCTGGTGATTTTTGCCAGCCGCACGCCGGGCTGGGAGCAGACCAAGGATTTCTTCTTCCAGGTGGACTGGGGCCGGCTGACCAGTGGCAAGCTGTGGGCGTTTGCGTTCGGCCAGGCGTTCTACACGCTGGCCATCGGGCAGGGCTATCTGGTGACCTACGGCAGCTTTATCCCCCGCCAGACCCACGTACCCCGGGCCTGCCTGGTGGTGGCCGGCACGGAAACCAGTGTGGCGCTGCTGGCGGGCTGGATGATCTTTCCGTTTGTGTTCAGTTTCGGCATGGAGCCGGCCGAGGGCAGTCAGCTGGCCTTTGTCACCATGCCCCGTGTGTTTGCAGATATGGCGGGCGGCTATTGGGTCGGCGTTCTGTTTTTCGGGTTGTTCTTTCTGGCGGCGTTCAGTTCCAGCCTTGCCGGGTTGAAGGTGATGATCGCGGCGGTGGCGGAGGAGTTCCGGTTAAGCAACACCACGGCCGTGACCCTGGTTTCCGTGGTGATGCTGGTGCTGGGCACGGCCTCGGCCCTGAGTTTTACGCCACTGGAGTGGACCATTGCCGGCGAACCGGTGCTGGATGTGATTGACCGGGTGGCCGGCGGCAATGTGATCATCTTTTCCGGTGTGCTGGGTGCCGCGATGTTCTGCTGGTTTATCCCGCCGTCGAAAATTCGCACGGTGCTGGGCACCGAGAGCCGCTGGTGGGAGTGGCGCATCTACCTCGTCGGGCGTTATCTGCCGCTGGTGATGGTGCTCTGGATCGTGATTACGTACGCCCTGAATCAGGTCGGTGTCACGCCGACCTGACCTGGAACTGCCGCGGCTCGATTTTCAGTTTTTTCAGCCGTGAGGTGAGGGTGGTGGGCTTCACCCCCAGCAGCGCCGCGGCTCCGTCGTCGCCGAACACCCGCCCGGCGCTCATCGTCAGGGCGCGGGTCAGGTTCTGTTTTTCCAGTTCCCTGAGTTCCCGTTCGGTCATCAGGTCGCCCTGATAGTGGCGGGCCGGCGGCGTTTGCGCGGTCACCGGTCGGGAGCTGGAATCGGAGCCGGCCAGGTCGAGATCGAGGCGGCCGTCGGCGGTGATCACCTGGCGTTCGATCACGTTCTCCAGTTCCCGCACGTTGCCCGGCCAGTGGTAAGCCTTCAGGGTTTCCACATCGCGCTCCTTCAGTGCTAGGGCCGGGCGATTGAATTTCTGGCAGGCGCGGTTGAGGAATTCCTGGGCGAGGATGGGGATGTCTTCCTGGCGCCGCCGCAACGGCACGGATTCGATAGGAAACACGTTGAGGCGGAAGTAGAGGTCCTCACGGAAGGTTTTCGCCTGTACTTCGGCCTTCAGGTCCCGGTTGGTGGCGGCGATGACCCGCACATCCACCGCGCGGGTGTGGTTTTCGCCCACCCGCTCGAACTGCTGGTCCTGCAATACCCTCAGCAGTTTGCCCTGCAGTTCCAGGGGGATTTCCCCCACCTCGTCCAGAAACAGGGTGCCGCCGTCCGCCAGTTCGAACCGGCCCACCCGGTCACTGACCGCGCCGGTGAAGGCGCCGCGGATGTGGCCGAAGAACTCGCTCTCGAACAGGTCTTTCGGAATGGCGGCGCAGTTGACCCGTATCAGCGGCCGGTCACGGCGGGTGCTGGACTGATGAATGGCGCGGGCGATCAGCTCCTTGCCGGTGCCGGATTCGCCGGTGACCAGAACGTTGGCGTCGGTGGGGGCAACCATGCCGATGCGGCGCACGATGGCTTTGATGGCGTCGCTCTGGCCGAAAATCTCGTGAAAGTGGTATTCCGCACTGAGCTCTTCCTGCAGGTAGGCGTTTTCCATTTCCAGCCGGTGCTTGAGGCTCTCCACTTCTTCCAGGGCTTTCTGCAGCTCCTTCTGGGCCTGCAGGCGCGGAGAGATGTCCCGGAACACCACCACCGCGCCCACCGGGTGGCCGTTATCCAGAATAGGGGTGCTGGTGTATTCCACCGGGAAACCGGTGCCGTCCTTGCGCCAGAACCAGTCCTCGCCCACCCGTTTGATGCTGGCGTCGCGGAAGGCGGCGTAAATGGGACACTCTTTCAGCGGGTAGAGGCTGCCGTCTTCGTGGGAATGATGCACCACCCGGTGAATGACCCGCCCCATAAGCTCATCAATGCGCCAGCCCAGCATGCGTTCCGCCGCCGGGTTGGCAAAGGTGGTGCGGCCTTCGGCGTCGACGCCGTAAATGCCTTCGCCGACGGCGTGGAGAATCAGCTGGTTTTCCCGCTCCATGTCTTTGAACAGCTCCTCCACCCGCCGCCATTCCAGCAGCCCGCCCCGGTGGTAATGGTTGGCGTCGTGGCGCTCCCGCAGCGTTCGTAACTGGCGACGGTCCCGCAGCAACAGCAGCAGATCCTGGGATTCCGCTTCACCGACCCGTGAGGCGGAAATCTCCAGCTCCACCGTGTGGCCATCCCGGTGTTTGACCATGAAATCCCGGCTCCAGCCGTGGCTGCGAAACAGGGTTTCCTCGGTGAAGGCAATCAACTGGGGGCGCTGGTCTGCGAACAAGCGGGTGCAGGGGGTGCTTTTCAGGGATTGCCGATCGGTGCCCATCAGCCGGCCCATGGCACTGTTGGCAGCAACGATCAGATCCCGGGCGGCGTCCACCAGCAATGCGGCCTCTGGCAGGTGGTCGATCCAGGCATGGGTGTTGGCGATGTGTTCCGGGTGCATGGGGCTGTCCTCACTGAGCATGAAAACAACAGAACAAACCCCGTGCCAACTATGAAAAATCGTAGCCGAGCCTACGAAATCTCGTGAATTACGAGAATTCGTAGTGACTCCGGTCAGATCGGATAAATAAAAGGTACGTTAAAACATAGGGTTAAGAAAATAACGGCAGTTGGCACAAACCCTGCGATAGCTCTCCCAGAACGCGCAACCGCCCCGGCCTGATTGGGCCGCGGGCCAGAGTCGCCCAATTGCTGCACCGCAAGAGTGCACAACATCATCCGAGAGTAGGGAGAGTGCCCCATGACCACGAAAAGCCTTGGCAATCCGTTTGACGGCGATCAGTCGCTGATTCACGCAAAAACCTGCGCCTGCCCGGAATGCAAAACCGGGCAGGACGCCCCATCGGTGTCGTTGAACCTCAAGCCGGCCGCCCGCCAGGACGCCACCGAGGGCGCCATGGACTCCGAGGCGATGATGGACCGGGCGATCGAGAGCGCGGTGGTGCGGTCGGTCTTCGGCCACAACGACCACAGCCGCCGCAGCTTCATG
>JAEPMM010000187.1 GCA_017643965.1 Marinobacter sp. | reverse complement strand
CCTCTTTTTACCATTCATCGACATGTTGAAAAACACGTCCGACATTATTTCTATGGAGGATTCCCAGAAGGATTATCGACTTGAAAATCGAGCGGATGGTCAATCCTATTTTTGGTCAAACAATGATATTCATGGCGATAATAATACTAACAACAACATACAGGCGCAGTTGGAAGAAATATTTGGTGACACTGCATCCGGAACTGAGGCCGAGACCATTTCTGTGCTCTTTGGTCGCACCGTCCAGGTTGGCCGATTCAATGCCCGGTGTGCCTGGTTTGACTTTTCCGAGCTGTGCTACCAACCGCTTGGGGCGGCTGATTATATTTCCCTCTGCTGCCGATTTCCGGTCATCATCATGGAACGCGTCCCCCAGCTGGATGCCAATCACCTCAACGAAGCGCGACGGTTCGTGACCCTCATTGACGCGTGTTATGAATCTCGCACCCGCTTGGTGCTGGCGGCACAAGTCCCGCTCAACGAATTGTTTGTTGATTTTGAAGCGCAAATCGAAAGCAGTGATGGAGATGGAGAATTGATTGTCAATGAGAAGGGGGGGAACTCGAGTTCCTTTGCGACGACCATGATTCGCACCAAAGAGGGAGAATATTATGAGTGGTCGGCGACGGGTCGAATTGGCGTGTCACTGGCACAGCTATCGTCCGCCAATGATCTCGCCTTTTCCTTTCGACGAGCCGCGTCTCGGTTGGTTGAAATGGGAGGAAATGAATGGGGACGGCAATGACGAAAGGTCGCAAAGCGAACATTCAGGCGGATAGACCAGCACTCACCTTTGGAGAAATTCAGCCTCTTTTTTGGCATGTCCGCAGTAATGGGGTAGAACCCATGATCTAACCTGAAAGTATCAGTTTTGCCGTTGCCAACTACAGTGCTGTTTTCGTCGTTATTCCGGCGCCCGGTATACGAGCGGGCTGAACAGACACGGCAACAGCTTTTGTGTAAGGTAACCGACGATTGGACACAGAACGAGCCGTGATTAAGCCCCCAGTAATATAAGTGGTCGATCAAATTGCTAGCCAACCTTGTGTATATCGCGTTCGCACTTGTCCTCCTTTTCGTTGGGGCAGAGGGCCTTGTCAGGGGCAGTTCATCACTGGCACTGCGGGCCGGTCTCAATCGCCTGATGGTGGGCTTGACCATCGTTGCATTTGGAACCAGCTCACCGGAACTGGTGGTAAGCGTGGAAGCTGCGCTTTCCAACCAGGGAGATATCTCGGTGGGCAATGTGGTGGGCTCAAATATTTTCAATATTGCTGTGATTCTTGGAATAACAGCATTGGTGTGCCCTATTCCGGTTCACCGCCAGGTTATCAAGATAGACGCTCCTGTCGCCCTGGGAGTCGCCCTCCTGTTGGTTTTGCTACTACTGAACCAAACTCTCAGCCGCCTTGAGGGCGTGCTTCTGTTTTCAGGAATTGTCGCCTACACATGGATGAGCGTCATTTTGGCCCGCAGAGAACCTCCCCCCGCCAGTGCGGATGAGGAAAACATTCTGGCAGTCAATACATCACGTCATTGGTGTGTCGATATTGCTCTGATCCTGGTTGGGCTGGCGATTCTTGTGGCTGGCTCCCGCCTACTGGTTGAGAATTCTGTGGCATTGGCGGTCAGTTGCGGAATCAGTGAAGAGGTGATCGGTCTGACGATTGTCGCGGCGGGGACCAGCATGCCGGAATTGGCAACCTCGCTGGTTGCAGCTTTCCGAAAGCAGCCTGACATCGCAATAGGCAATATCGTTGGCTCCAATATATTCAACGTCCTTGGAATACTGGGGGTGGCGTCGATTGTTTCGCCTATAGAAGCACCCGGGATTTCGACTCTGGATTACGGAGTGATGATTCTCTTTACGGTTTTGCTGATCCCGCTTCTGTATACAGGGCGCATGCTGCACCGGGTAGAGGGTGCTGTGCTGCTGGCGCTGTATTTCGGTTATCTTTTTCTCCTCTGGCCCGACTGATGGCCGAACAGGTGACTACGGATCGACGGCATGCCTAAAACAAGTTGAATCGCGTCACGGTGGACTTTCATTGGAGCTGAGCGTGTAAATCAGTTTTATCCACAGCAGGATAAGCCAGCCCCGGTGACCATCTACCTCTTAGAGTACGATCTTGCTGAAAAATCGTTCAATCCACTTTAACCGGGTCGTCGGCAAGGGAAAGTCGGCCCCGACTGAGCAATGGGAATATTGAGTTATTAAAAGGTGCGAGCCCTCGGCCTACATTTAAGGAGATAGAGAAGACCGGCGGTCGCAAAGCGGACATTCAATCATATTGGAGCAGATTCACTTTTTGGCTTTCTTTCTAGTAGTCAGCGTGCTGCTGCTGTTATGACACTGATCCAGCCAGCAAAGCTGAACGGGCATGATCCCTATGCCTACCTGAAGGGTGTGCTGACTCGACTGCCGACGCAGAAGAACACTGCCATCGTCGAGCTATTGCCCCACAACTGGAAGCCGACTATTTCCGACAAGGTATGGTGGCTTGACGCTGACGCTACTCCATCCTCCAACCCTGCCAGGCAACTTCTTCAACCGGCCACATAAACTCGTTGACTTCGGTTAGTCCGCGTTTCAAGATTCATTCGACATTTTGAGATAGCAGCATGACCAACGACAATCACCCTCTCCCTCGCGGACGGTTCCAAGTGCCTCTTGTAGTGCTTTCACTACTGGCATTGCTGCTTGTCTTTATCTCCTCAATTACCCACCAGCAAGCCTCAGCTACTAAGGCCAACCATGGTTTTATCGGAACCGTGGATCATCTGGTTGTTGCGAGTCATAACGAGTCCATCAGGGTACTAGGTGGCAATTCTGAGAACGATGCCGCAGTGGGTGGTGATCCGGACCTTTCCGACTGGTGGCCTGCCAGTCCGATGGTGCTAGGCGTCGGTCTTTGCCGCAGTAACTGCATCATCACCGCAGGAGCGGGACATCCCCCTGCATCTCCTCGTTTTTTAATCCCGCTTCTTCGCGCACCCCCTCTGGCGTAGTCCTCCGCTTTATCATGGCTGTGCATCTGGGCAGTCATACCGGTTAGTGAAGTTTTCTTCGAGGATTACCCATGAAATCGTTGCATACACGGGCCGTCGTTTACGGCCTGGTGATTGTGCTCGGGTTGTTGAGTGCGTTGCCGAACCTTCTTTCCCCTACAATGTCCGGGAAACTCCCGGATTGGTACCAGCAGAATACGGTCTCCCTGGGGCTTGACCTTCAAGGTGGCTCACACCTGCTTCTGGAAGCGGATATCCAGGAACTGTTTGCCAGCGAGCACGAAGCGATGGCCGGCGAGTTGACCAACTCCCTGCGTGAAGCGGACATTCGATACGGGCGCATCCAGATGACTGATAGAGGCATCGAGCTACCGGTGCGCCAGCCCGAACGGGTGTCTGAAGCAGCCAGCCTTGCTCGAAAACTGGCAACGGATACTCCGGATGGCACGCGTCGGTTCGACGTTGATATCAACGGCGGACGGCTGGTGCTGACGCTGACCGAGTCCTGGCGTGCAGGTATTTCCCGAGATGCGGTGGAGCGAAGCCTGGAGGTAGTCAGACGGCGACTGGATGAAACCGGACTGGTGGAGCCCAGCATCACTCGCCAGGGTAGTGACGGCATTCTGGTACAAATGCCGGGCGTCGCCGACCCGAGCGAGATTCGTGAATTGCTCGGTACCACCGCGAAAATGACGTTTCACTGGGCAGCCCGGGCAACGGCGGAGGAAGATATCGCAACCATTATTCTGCCGGGTGCCTACGAAGACAGAGACTACAAACTGGAAGAACGGGTTGCCATAGCAGGCTAGCACATCCGTGACGCACGCATGGCTTTCAATCCGGATACCAACGAGCCGGTGGTCAATTTCAAACTGGATGACAAGGGTGCCCGGCTGTTTGGGGATATGACCCGGAACAACATTGGCCGGCCCCTAGCCATTGTACTGGATGGTGAAGTGATTACAGCGCCGGTAATCCGCAGCGCCATTGGCGCTAGTGGAGAGATCAGCGGTGGATTTACCACAACAGAAGCCAGTAACCTGGCTCTGCTACTGCGAGCTGGTGCCTTGCCCGTGCCCCTGTATGTGGTCGAGGAACGTACCGTGGGCCCTGACTTGGGCAGTGACGCCATCGCCATGGGGCTGACCACCGGTTTGCTGGGCGCAGCCATGGTGATTGTCTTCATGATCGGGCTTTATGGACGTTGGGGACTAATTGCCTGTGTCGGGTTGACGGTGAATATTGGGCTGGTGTTCGGGATATTGAGCTTGCTGGGGGCTACCCTGACTCTGCCAGGTATTGCTGGAATTATCCTCACCATTGTCATGGCGGTGGATGCCAATATTCTGATTAACGAGCGTATCCGTGAAGAATCCCGCCAGGGCAAGCCTGCATGGATGGCCCTCCGAGAGGGGTTCGGCAAGGCCTACAGAACGATTCTGGATTCCAACTTCACGACACTGATCGCGGTCAGCCTGTTGTTCCTGTTTGGCAGCGGGCCGGTCCGGGGCTTTGCCGTCACAATCGGCATAGGCCTGGTAACGTCGTTGTTTACGGCAATAGCGGTCACCCGCCTGATCATGGAGTGGCGCATCCGGGGCCGTGCACGGGAACCGTTAGTGATTTCTGGCATAGCCCTGCTTGACCGCCTGAGTGAGCGGGGCGTGAACTTCATGCGCGGTCGCGTGATCGGTCTCATGGTATCGGCGGTGTTCTCCATTGCGGCAATCGCTCTGTTTGTGCAGCCGGGACTGAAATACGGCGTCGATTTTACCGGCGGTACGGTAGTGGAGGTACAGGCCCAGGGAGTCACTGTTGATAAGTTGAGAACCACGCTTCAGGCGAAAGACCTAGAGGACGCCGCCATTCAGGAAGCAGGCGCGGATGGGCGCTTCCTTATTCGCCTGCCAGCAGAGCAAGGAGTACCGGGGGCGACCGCGGAGCAAGTGGCATTGCTCAAAACCGCTGTTACCTCTGTCGAGCCAACGGCGGAATTCCCGAAAGTGGATATGGTAGGGCCTAAAGTCAGCGGTGGCTTTAGTGATGCCACCATTCTGGCTATTCTGTTGGCCGGTGTTGGTATGTTGGCGTACCTATGGTTCCGATTCGAGTCCCATTTCGCCTGGGCCGCCACACTGACCATTGCGCTGGATCTCACCAAAACCATCGGTTTCTTCGCCCTCGCCGGCGTGGAGTTCAACCTGACGGCAGTTGCGGCACTGCTCGCGCTTATGGGATATTCGGTCAACGATAAGGTGGTAGTGTTTGACCGCATCCGGGAAAACATCCGCAAGACGCCGGACCGCCCCATGCTGGAACTGCTGAACGATAGTATTTCATCGACGCTTACCCGCACTGTGTTTACCTCGGTAACGACCTTTCTGGCGCTGCTACCCATGGGCATTGCGGGTGGAGCCGCCGTTGCGAGTTTTGCCTTGCCCATGCTGTTCGGAATTGTAATTGGCACCAGCTCCTCGGTCTTTATCGCGTCGCCAATCCTTTATTATCTGGGGCAGCGACGGTCGAGGAAAGGGCTTGCTCAGTTGCGGCCGACTGCCGAGGAAATTCGCAAGGAACTGGAACTCATACCCTAGGGAGGTTACTGATGCCAGGGCAGACGCGTTTACAAAGGGGGATGATGAATGTTCGCCATTGTTTAGGTGCCCCTGGTCGCAAAGCGGACATTCAGATCAAAGGCCGAAGGGCTCGTTTTGAGGGTCGTGTGTGTCGTGCGTATCGGCGGAAGTCCGCTGCCGTACTCCTGTCTGGTGTATGCTGGACTTTCTTCTGAGCCACCTCACAGAGTGCACACATGATCTCTCACACAAGAAAACTCGCGCGCGCGAACATGATAGCGCCCCTGATTTTCATCGCTCTCTTGTTGGTAGCAATCAGCCCTGCCCGGGCAACCGATTCTTTGCCCGAACTGATCCGGCAGCGGCTGGAGTCGCCCTACATCCCGCAGGCAGAAACGGAACCCCTGTTCAACGCAAAGCTCATGCTCGGGGTTTATGAGGAAAATGGCTTCACACCAATCTGGGTGAACGGTCGCAACGACATGAAGAAAGCCTACGCGTTAGTCAATACCGTAGGTGCGGCGAGCGAGCACGCCATGGACCCGGGGAACTACCACCTATCGCTTGTCAGCGGGATGCTGGCAGACCTTTCTGACAGCACTGTGCCTAGTCGGCTGGTTGATCTTGAGCTTGCCCTCTCGGACATGTACCTGAGTTTCGCAGCCCATAGTTTGCGAGGCCGTATCAACCCGAATTCCATAGATCCGGAATGGTTTTCCAACCCTCGTGACCAGAGCCTGGCAAAAATGCTGGGATCGGTTGGAGATGAAAGCGATGTCGGTGCGCAGCTCCGCTCTCTGCAACCCTCACAACAAGGCTACCTTCGCCTAAAAGAGGCTTTGGCCCACTACCGCGAAATTGCAGCAAACGGCGGCTGGCCCAAAGTCTCCGCAGGCACGACGCTCAAGCCCGGCATGACTGACCCCCGGGTCCCCACCGTGCGTGCCCGCCTGAACCAGCCCGAAACAGCCGGTCAGGACGCCATGCTCTACGATGAACAATTGCAGGAGTCGGTCAAGGACTTCCAGCGTCGTCATGGCCTGGAGCCAGATGCCGTGATTGGTAAAGACACTCTGGCCATGCTGAACCTGAGCGCGTCTCAAAAGGT
>JAEPMM010000478.1 GCA_017643965.1 Marinobacter sp. | reverse complement strand
GGATGTCGTTGTTGACGTTGGGATCGGTCAGCCAGGGCGCCACGGTGTGGCGCTGCTCGCGGCCATCGAACCAGGGTCTCATCGCCTCTGGCCGCAGGGCCTCGAGGCCGAACCGGTCGGCCCAGTAATTCAGTGTCGGCTCCGGGGTGCGGAAGCTGGACGTCCAGTTCACGGTGGTGGACCCGCCGACGCAGCGGCCCTGCAGGATGGCAATGGCTCCGTCTTTGGTGACCCGGCTCATACCTTCCTGGTACAGCGAGGCATAGGCGGTGAGTTCGTCCATGCGGAAGTCTTTCTGGTGATACAGCCGCCCCTCCTCCACCAGGATGACCGACAACCCGGCGCGGGCAAGTATTTCAGCGGTGGTGCCACCGCCGGCGCCGGTGCCGATGATCACCACATCGGCTTCGTGAGTCTGGTGATTGGTAAGGGTAGCGGCGTCGGTGACGCGCCAGCCGGACTCAAGGCCCTGGGCGATACGATCGGTTAACGACATGATTGGCTCCGGTAATCAGCAAAGGCGAGGTCAGGCGTTTTTGAACTGGGGCAGGGCATCCATGGCCCAGGTTGGTGGTCCCGGATAACCCGAGAGGTGCCAGTGATCAGGGTGGCCATAAAACGCCACGTTGCTGATTTTGGTCAGGGCAATGTAGCCGTTGTTGAACAGGCCGATCCCGCTGGTGCGCCAGCGCTGCAGGAAGGCGTTAGCTTCGGCGGTGGTCACATTGGGCCAGCTGGACCAGACCCGGGCAATGGTGACCCGCGTCAGCCCGAAGTTGAGCAGGTCAAACAACCGCCGCAACTCTTGCTGATTGGCCGGGCCGAATTGCACGATGCCCTGGTCGATACGCTCAATGGTGCCGGCAATGGCCTGGCTGCGCTGTTCCGGTTGCTCGGTCAGCGCCGGGCCGACGATGGCGGGCAGCAGGGCTTCGAACAGTGTGATGTCGTCACGGGTGAGAAACTGGAAGCGGTAACTGGCGTCCATGCGGGTGTCCACGGCGCTCAGGCGCCCCGCGGGCGCGGTCGCGCAGCCACTGAGACCGGCGCCGAGGCTTACGGTGCCGAGAAACAGCGTGCCGGCCACGCCGGTGCGGAGAAAGCTGCGTCGGTCCATGGCGGTGGCGTCGCGGGATTCGGAGCTGGGAACGTGGGGCATGTCAGGGTCGCCTTTTTATTATCGTTGGCTGACGAAAAGCGCCGGGGTGCATCCCGGCGCTTTTTCCGGCTTTTCGGTCTCCGGGTTGTCGGTACTTCAGCGAATGAACAACTTGTAGACCATTTTGTGAGCGGCGGTGCCGTGGGGGGCATACACGTACTTGCCACTGTTGAACTTCTGTTTGGTGAAGATCGCCCGGTGATGGGAGAAGGTCAGGAAGCCTTCCTTGCCGTGGTAATGGCCCATGCCGGAATCGCCAACACCGCCGAAGGGCAGGTCGTCCTGTGCCACGTGCATCAGGGCATCGTTGATGCACATGCCGCCGGAGTGGGTGTTGTTCACCACATGCTGTTGCATGGACTTGTCGTAGCCGAAAAAGTACAGCGCCAGCGGCCGCGGGCGATCGTTGATGTAGTGGATGGCTTCGTCAAGATTGCCATAGCTGACCACCGGCAGAATCGGGCCGAAGATTTCGTCCTGCATCACTTTCATGTCCGGTGTGGTGTTCAGCACCAGCGTCAGCGGAATCTTGCGGGTGCCATCGTTGAGATTCTCCCGTGCGGGGTTGATCTCGACAACTTCCGCGCCTTTCTCGCGGGCGTCCGTCAGGTAGCCCTGCAGGCGATCGTACTGACGCTCGTTGATG
>JAEPMM010000001.1 GCA_017643965.1 Marinobacter sp. | reverse complement strand
TAATCTGACTCCCCGGAAGCCAAGGGAGTAGTAGCAACGGAGCACCTTTGAAAGACAACGATTCCAGACAATTTGACCTGCACCCGGTTGATCAGCGGCGGCTGACCACGCTTTGCGGCCAGTTTGATGAGCACCTCAAGCATATTGAGCGGCGTATGCGGGTCAACATCGGGCGGCGTAACCACCATTTCCGGGTCGAAGGCGAGACCGAGCACGTTGCTGCGGCGGTGGAAGTGATCCGCCATCTGTATCGCGAAACCGAAGCCACGGAGGACATCTCCCCCGATACCGTGCACCTGTTCATCCGCGAAACCGGCTTCGAGCGGCTGCCCGAGGACGTCCCCTACGATGGCTCGGTCACCGTGATCAAGACACCCAAGCTGCAGGCCAAGCCCCGTGGCGCCAACCAGCAGAAGTACGTACACAGCATACGCACCCACGACATCAACTTCGGCATCGGCCCGGCGGGTACCGGCAAGACCTGGCTGGCGGTGGCCTGTGCGGTGGAGGCGCTGAAAGACGAGCAGGTCAAACGCATCCTGCTGGTTCGCCCGGCCGTGGAGGCGGGCGAAAAGCTCGGGTTCCTGCCCGGCGACCTGGCGCAGAAAGTGGACCCGTACCTTCGCCCCTTGTACGACGCACTCTATGAAATGCTGGGCTTCGATCAGGTCACCCGATTGATCGAGAAAAGCGTGATCGAGATTGCACCCCTGGCCTTCATGCGTGGACGCACGCTGAACAACTCGTTCATCATCCTCGACGAGAGTCAGAACACCACCCGCGAGCAGATGAAAATGTTTCTGACCCGCATCGGCTTCGGCTCCACCGCGGTGATCACCGGTGACACCACCCAGGTGGACCTGCCCCGCGGGCAGAACTCAGGCCTGATTCACGCCGCTGGCGTGTTGAGCAAGGTCTCCGGGATCGGCTTTACCCGCTTTGAATCCAAGGATGTGGTGCGTCACCCATTGGTGCAGCGCATTGTTGAGGCCTACGATTCCTTTGACGACAGGAGTTCAAGCGGCCAGTGAGCGAGCTGACGGTAGATTTACAGCGAATGACCGAAGCGGCTGGGATCCCCGCAGACGACGCGCTCGAACAATGGGCCCGTAAGGCGTGGCTGGCGGACGATCCGTCTGAAGTGACCATCCGTATTGTGGACATTGACGAGAGCGCGGAGCTGAACAGCCAGTACCGGGGAAAAAGCGGCCCCACCAATGTGCTGTCCTTCCCATTTGAGGCGCCAGCGGGTATAACAGTTCCGTTGGCAGGTGATCTCGTCATTTGCGCGCCAGTTGTTGAAAAAGAAGCCAAAGATCAGCATAAAGCGCTGGCGGCCCATTGGGCGCACATGGTGGTGCACGGCATGCTGCATCTCCAGGGCTACGATCACATTGAAGACAACGATGCCGAGGTCATGGAAGCCCTCGAGATCCGGCTGCTGGAGCAGCTCGGGTATGGCAATCCTTACGAATCAGAGGAAACGGAAAAAGACTCATGAGCGACGATCAGTCGAGTCGCAGTCAGGGCAACAGGTCCTGGCTGGAGCGTATATCACAGGCCTTTTCCAGTGGGCCTGAGTCCGTAGAGGACGTGCTGGAAATCCTGCGGGATGCCGAATCCCAGGACATTATCGACGCCGATGCCATGAGCATCATCGAAGGCGCCATGCAGGTCATCGACATGCGGGTGGATGAGATCATGATCCCCCGCTCCCAGATGGTCACTGTCAGGGCGGCTCAGGACCCCAAAGAATTCCTCGGCGAAATCATGTCATCCGCCCACAGCCGTTTTCCGGTGATTGGCGACAGCCAGGACGATGTCATCGGCGTGTTGCTCGCCAAAGACCTGCTGCCGCTGGCGCTGAACAACGAGCTGGACTGGAACCACATCCGCGAAATCCTCCGGCCACCCACATTCGTGCCTGAAAGCAAGCGCTTGAACCAGCTGCTGAAAGAGTTCAAGGAAAACCGCAACCACATGGCCATTGTGGTGGATGAATACGGCGGAACGGCTGGCCTGATCACCATTGAGGACGTGCTGGAGCAGATCGTCGGCGAGATCGAGGACGAGCACGATTTCGACGAGGAAACGCACATCAAGGCCCGCGGCGACGGCACCTATGCCGTCAAAGCCGTCACGCCGGTTGACGATTTCAACGAGTTTTTCAAGACCGAGCTGGATGAAGAAGAGTTCGACACCATCGGTGGCGTTGTGCTGAAGGAATTCGGTCACCTGCCCAGACGGGGCGAATCGGTTGCATTTGGCGGGCTGCAATTTACTATTGCGAACGCTGATAACCGAGTCATCCGTCTGCTGCAGGTAACCCGAAGTGAGCAATAACGACACCCAGGCCCGAATGCCCGATACCCGCCTGTCAGAGAACCGCTGGCTGCTGATTGCCACCCTGCTGGTGGCCGGCGGGCTGCAAACCCTGACCTTCTCGCCCTTCCACTGGTGGTGGCTGGGGCCGGTATCGGTCGCACTGATTCTGTTGGCCTGCGTGCCGCTGGCGCCGCAAAAACTGTTCCGCGCCGGCTGGTTTATCGGCCTCGGGCTGTTCGGCAGTGGCGCCAGCTGGGTCTATATCAGCATCAGCGAACACGGCAACACCTCCATTCCGGTATCCCTTCTGCTGACCGTAATCTTTGTTGCCGGGCTGGCCCTGTTTCACGGGCTGGCCTTCTGGGGCTGGGGCAAACTGGCGAAAGAAAGCTATGTGCGGCGGTTGCTGCTGTTCCCGGCCATCTGGATTTTTGGGGACTGGGTACGGGGCTGGCTGCTGACCGGCTTCCCCTGGCTCTACCTCGGCACTGCCCACGTGGACGGACCACTCGGCGCCTTTGCCCCCCTGGTCGGGGTACACGGGGTAACGTTCTGGGTCACCATCACCGGCGTGGCATTCTTCGCTTGCTGGTGGTTGTATCTGAACCGTCGCACCGCCAGCGCCGCCACAGTTACTGTGGTGGCGCTGCTGCCGTGGGTTACCGGGCCGGCCCTTTCCAAGGTGGAGTGGACTCAGGTCAGCGACGAATCCATCAGCTACGCGTCCATGCAGGGCAACATTCCCCAGCAAATCAAGTGGGATCCGGATTTCCTGCGGGATCAGATCATCGTGTATCTGGGCCTGACCGAAGAGGACTGGGACACCGATCTGATTCTCTGGCCGGAAACCGCCATCCCCATTCCACAGGACAACGCCGGCAAGATTATTGACCACATCGGCGAGGAACTGGGCGAGAGCAGCACGCTGATCACCGGCATTCCCTGGTACGGCTTCAGCGATCGCATCGAGGATTTCACCTTCCACAACAGCATCATGGCCATCGGCAACGGCGAAGGTATGTACCACAAGCAGAAACTGGTGCCGTTCGGCGAGTATGTGCCGCTGCAACAATGGCTGCGGGGGCTGATCGGCTTCTTTGATCTGCCCATGTCCAGTTTCAGCCGGGGGCCTGCCAACCAATCCCCGTTGATCGCCAACGGCCACCGTATCATGCCGTTCATCTGCTATGAGGTGGCGTATCCGGACTTTGTCGCTCGCAACGCCCGCAATACCGACATGCTGCTGACCATCAGCAACGATGGCTGGTTCGGCGACTCCATCGGCCCGCTACAACACCTGCAGATTGCCCGCATGCGAGCGCTGGAAACCGGTCGTTACATGCTGCGGGGCACCAACAACGGCATGACGGTGGTGATAGACCAGCACGGCCAGATCACCGAGTCGATTCCCCAGTTCACCCGCGGCACGCTGCGGGGTGAAGTGTTCGCCGCCAGTGGTAACACACCCTACATGCTGACGGGCTCCTGGCCGGTACTGACCCTGGCCCTCATCCTGATCGTGTTCGTCCGTGAGCGCATCATTCCAAAGCCGTAAGTTGGATTAGCAAAGCGTAATCCGACCTGCGGTCAGCCTGGCTGGTTGCGCGGCCAGCGGCTGGTTACCCGCTCGTAGTAGTGGGAGCCACAGGCCTCGCAAGGTTCCAGGTGACTGGTCGCGGTCAGGCAGCGCATGTGGTTGCAGTTCAGGCACTGGAACATGCCGGCCGTCGCCACTTCCCCGGAGATGTAGTGGCCCACTTCCTGATTTTCCAGTTTCTGTTTCAGCTCCAGGGTATCCACCAGGGTCTGGTCGGCCACCGACAGCAACCGGTCTGACAGCTCGTGCTCCAGCAGCGCGATGTCCATCTGCAGCCATTCTTTCAACCCTTCGCCGGTTTCATCGACAAAGTGCAACAAATGCTGCAGATCGCGCTGCAGGTATTCACCGAGCAGATCCGCCTCTTCCCGCGTCATCTCCTCCAGTTCGTACTCCACTTCAACGGCTTTGCGGACCTCTTGCTCCAGAGTCTGTAGCGACTTCTCCTGTAACTCGTTAAGGCGTGCTTGCACCCTTGCCAGCATGCGGTCATAAACTTCCAGTGCTTTCCCGGACAGGTGGTTACGCTCAGTCTCGGTCATCGGTGACTCCTTTTGAACGTGAGGGACGTCGGCAGGCAGGGCGACCTGCACCACTGCTCTAAGTCTGGCACAGGATCGGGAAATTGGCAGACTACCTGTTAGCCCTTGTGTGCGTTAGAATGATCGGCCCGCTCCGGACATCGTTTTGATACAGGGTTTTATTTTCCACACAAGGTAATTTCGGTAATGGCAGGAATGGACGAGCAATATAATCCACGTGACGTAGAACAGAGTGCACGCACTTTCTGGGAAGAGAACAAAACCTTCACCGTCAGGGAAGAGCCCGGCAAACCGAAGTACTACTGCCTGTCCATGTTCCCCTATCCAAGCGGCAAGCTGCACATGGGACACGTCCGCAATTACACCATCGGCGATGTGATCTCCCGTTACCAACGAATGCAGGGCAAGAACGTCATGCAGCCCATGGGCTGGGACGCGTTCGGGTTGCCGGCGGAAAACGCCGCCATCGCCAACAAGACCGCCCCTGCCAAGTGGACCTACGCCAATATCGAATACATGAAGAACCAGCTCAAACAGCTGGGCTTCGGGTACGACTGGAACCGCGAGCTGGCCACCTGCAAGCCGGATTATTACCGCTGGGAGCAATGGTTCTTCGCGCGGCTGTATGAAAAGGGCCTGGTGTACAAGAAGATGTCCACCGTCAACTGGGACCCGGTTGACCAGACCGTTCTGGCCAACGAACAGGTAGTGGATGGTCGCGGCTGGCGCTCCGGCGCTTTGGTGGAACAGAAAAAGATTCCTCAGTGGTTTATCCGCATCACCGATTACGCCGAAGAGTTGCTCAACGACCTGGATCAACTGGAAGACTGGCCCGAGCAGGTCAAGACCATGCAGCGCAACTGGATCGGCAAATCCATGGGCACCGAGCTGACCTTCCCGCTGAAAGGCAGTGATGATGGCCTCACGGTCTACACTACCCGGCCGGATACCCTGATGGGGGTCAGTTACATGGCGGTGGCCGCAGAACATCCGCTGGCCCGGGCTGCTGCCGAGCGCCACCGGGATGTCGCCGAGTTCGTGGACGAATGCCGCAACAGCAAGGTGGCCGAAGCCGAACTCGCCACCATGGAAAAGAAAGGCATCGATACCGGGTTCAAGGCCATCCATCCGCTGACTCAGGAAGAAATTCCGGTCTGGATCGCCAACTTCGTGCTCACAGACTACGGCACCGGTGCCCTGATGGCGGTACCCGGCCATGACGAACGGGACCACGAATTCGCACTGAAATACCGTCTGCCGATCAAGCAGGTGATCGCCGCGTTGGATGGCCGTGAAATTGATGTGCAGGAAAAGGCCTTCACCGAGAAGGGCACCCTGGTGTCTTCCGGCAAGTACAGCGGCCTGACCAGCGACGAAGCCTTTGACGAGATCGCCAGCTATCTGGAAGACCAGGGTATTGGCCGACGCACCGTCAATTACCGGCTGCGTGACTGGGGCGTGTCCCGCCAGCGTTACTGGGGTGCACCCATTCCGATGATGACCCTGGCGGACGGCACCGAGCGCCCGGTTCCCGATGACCAGCTGCCGGTAACCCTGCCGGAAAACGTGGAAATGGACGGCGTACAGTCGCCCATCAAAGCCGACCCTGAATGGGCCCGGACGTCTTACAACGGCCAGCCTGCGACCCTGGAAACCGACACCTTTGACACTTTCATGGAGTCTTCCTGGTACTACGCTCGATTCTGCAGTCCCAACTATGATCAGGGCATGCTGGACCCGGCCGCGGCCAACTACTGGCTGCCGGTGGACCAGTACATCGGCGGGATCGAGCACGCGATCCTGCACCTGCTTTATGCCCGCTTCTTCCACAAGTTGTTGCGGGACGTGGGCCTGGTCAACAGCTCCGAGCCGTTCAACCGCCTGCTCTGCCAGGGCATGGTGCTGGCGGAAACCTACTATCGGGATGACGCCAACGGTGGCAAGACCTGGATTGCCCCGGGCGACGTGACCGTGGAGCGAGACGCCAAAGGTCACGTTACTGGTGCGGTCCACAAGCAAGACGGGCAACCGGTAGAAGTGGGCGGCGTCACCAAGATGTCCAAGTCCAAAAACAACGGTATTGATCCCCAGGCCATCATTGACCAGCACGGCGCTGATACCGTGCGCCTGTTCATGATGTTTGCAGCGCCCCCGGAACAGTCCCTGGAATGGTCTGACAGCGGTGTCGAAGGCGCACATCGCTTCCTCAAGCGCCTCTGGCGTCTGGTGGGCGAATTGAGTGATGGCGGCGCTGTTCCTGCGCTGGACGTCACTGGCCTGAACGATGCCCAGAAAGATCTGCGTCGCAAAACCCACGAAACCATCGCCAAGGTCAGCGACGACATCAGCCGCCGGCTGACCTTCAACACCGCCATTGCGGCGGTGATGGAGCTGCTGAACGAGGTCAGCCGCCTTGGCGACAACGAACCCCAGAGCCGGGCCGTGCGTCAGGAAGCGCTGGAAGTGGCGGTACTGATGCTGTCGCCGATCGTACCTCACATCTGCCATCGCCTCTGGCAGGCGCTGGGTCATGACACCCCGGTGGTGGATGCAACCTGGCCCAAGGCCGACGAAAGCGCCATGGTTCGCAGCCAGATCCAGGTGGTTCTGCAGGTAAATGGCAAGGTTCGCGCAAAGGCGGAGGTGCCGGCGGACATCGACAAGGCGGGGCTGGAAAAGCTCGCCCTGGAGAACGAGAACGTGGTTCGCTTCACCGAGGGCCAGACGGTCCGCAAGGTGATCGTGGTTCCGGGCAAACTCGTCAACGTGGTGGCCAACTGACATGACCCTGAACACCCACACCGCCGGGATTGCCCGCCTCTTCGGCATCGCAGCATTGAGTCTTGCCCTGGCAGGGTGCGGGTTTCAGTTGCGCGGCGCCCCGCCGGTGCCGCCCGGTCTCCAGCCGCTGGCAGTATCCTGTGTTGAGCAGATCCCCGTCGAGCTCTGCCAGGCGGTGAAACAACAACTCGAGCTTGGCGACATCGATGTGCGCTCAGCCGATGAAGCCGATTATCTTCTGCGCCTGCAGGGCTTTAATGAGGACCGGCGTGCCAGTGCCATTACGGCGCAGGCCGCAGCCGCCGAATACACGCTGCGCCAGATCGTTACTATCGAAGTGCTGACCCGCGAGGACCTGCCGCTGATTACCGAAACCCGGCTCAATAGCAGCGAAACCTACCGGTTCGACGAAACCAACGTACTAGCCAAACAGCGAGAGGAGCAGGAGCTTCGCCAGCAGTTGTTCGACCGCCTGGCACAGCAGATCATCTTCCGACTCGCGCCCCTGACCGACGCACGCATTGCCGAAATACGGAAAGCGGCGGAAGAGGAAAGCAGCCAGGATAGCCGCTGATCATGAAAACCCAACCGGCGCAACTTCCGCAGCTATTGAAAAAGTCCCTCGCACCGGTGTATCTGATCTCCGGGGATGAACCGCTGCTGGTTCAGGAAAGCTGCGACCAGGTTCGGGCCGCCGCGCGCGCAGCCGGTTTTCACGACCGCATGACCTATCACGCCGATCACCAGTTGGACTGGAACGCCGTGGGCGAAGAATTCAGCGCGCTGTCCTTGTTTGCGGAAAAACGCCGCATTGAGATACATCTGCCCACCGGTAAACTCGGAGACGGCCGCGCCGTGCTGGAACGCGTGCTCCAGGATCCCCCGGAGGACATCATTCTGGTACTGATCAGCGCCCGGCTCGATGCTGCCGAAACACGGCGCAAATGGTACAAAGAGCTCCAAAACAAGGGTGTTCACGTGCCGGTCTGGCCAGTGGACGGAGACAAGTTTGCAGGCTGGCTGCAGCAGCGGGCCACCGCCCGCGGATTGCAACTTACCCGCGGAGCACTCGCCATGCTGGCGGAACGGCTCGAGGGAAATCTGCTTGCCGCCAGTCAGGAGCTCGATCGTCTGGCGCTGTTTGGTGGTGCAAAAACCATTGATGAAGAGGCCATCGAACAGGCGGTGCAGGACAGCTCCCGCTTCAATGGCTTTGAACTGGTTTCCGAGCTGCTTGCCGGCCGCGCGCCCCATGCCCGCAAGATGATCGGTGTGCTCCGGCAGGAGGGCGAGAACCCGCTGGGTCTACTGGCAGTTCTGACCCGTGACCTGAACCTGACACTGGAACTGAGCGCCGCCCTGGCGCGCAGAGAGGCTCCCACCGGCTTCCTCAAACAGCGCGGCGTGTTTCAGCCTCAACGGGCACGCATCATGGAGCAGGCCGCGCGCCGCCTCTCCCGACCACAGCTGCACAAAGCGCTGGAACTGTGTAGTAGCATTGATCGCGCCACCAAGGGCTTCGACCCTGGCTCGCCCTGGCATTTCCTGGAAGACATGGCCACCCATCTCCACTGCCAGACCTGATCCAGATCAATCCCGCATCACCCCGGTAAACCGCGCCCTTGCAGCTTTTCGAATTCCGGAGCATTGTAGAAGCGCCATCAATCAATGGAGGTGACTGATATGAATCTTCAGGAAGATCTCAAAAAGCTGTCGGAAAAAATCAAACAGTATCGTGACGAGGCCCGGGTTCAGCTGCATCTGGCACAGGAAGATGTGAAAGACGAGTGGGATGACCTCGAGAAAGACTGGGAGAAGTTCCGCAACAAGCTTGATAACGTGCTGCACGATGCCGAGGACGCGACCCACGATGCCAAACAGACGGCACAACGATTGGGCGAGGAAGTGCGGGCCGGCTACGAACGCATCCGCGACCGCTTGAAGTAAATACGCAAAGATTTAACACAATACTACAAAACAAGACACCAGAGGCTCTGATTCACTGAGCCTCTGTGCCATACTTCACAGTGTTAAGTGAACCAAGCGTCATTTTCTTGCCCATCACTGGTTAACATTCAACCGAGGGTGGCCTGAACAGCAAAGGCGCTTGTAGGCACTGCGAGGTATGAAACGATATGAATAAAAAAAGATTAGCGTTACTGACACTTTCTCTTTTGCTCTTACCCCCACTGGTTATTGGTCAGAACACCCGATTCAGCGACCCTGACACGGTTGCGCGGGACCAGTTCTGGGGCACCCTCTACGCTGACGGCGGTACTTCCTTCTTTTGTGAAACGCCTTTCACCAGTAAGGGCTTCACCATGACCGAGGGTCACGTCTACCCGCTGGCTGTCGTGCGCAGCTCACTGGGCTGCGGCACGTCGAGCCAATGCAGCAATGACGATGGCTATCGGCAGATCGCTTCCGATCTTCATAACATGGTGCCGGTAGCTACCCGTGTGGAAATGCGTCGCCGCAACGCCCGCTATGAGCAACTGGGAGCCGGCGCACGGGAGGACGAATGCGGCAATCGCGAAAGCGCCCAGTTCTTCGAGCCCCCGGCTCCGGTCAAGGGCGATGTGGCGCGGACCGTCGCGTACATGGTCGATACCTACGATCTGCCCTGGGTGGGAATCTCCACCGTGTTCAAAAGCTGGAACAGGATGGATCCTCCGGACGACCGTGAGCTGACCCGCCATCGTCAGATCAGCAAACTTCAGGGCAATGACAATCCGTTCGTCACCAATCCGGACCGGATGGCGAACCTGTAAATACTCCCGGGTTATGTCCACCGACAAAAAAGGCAGATCCCCGAAGGGATCTGCCTTTTTAGCATCCGCAATGGCTTCTGAACGCGAGCGATCAGAATTCCTCTGCAGTCAGCGCCATCATCGATTCACTACCACTGCGGATGCCTTCCGCCAATGACACGGTCTTGGGCAGCAGGCGGTCGAAGTAGAAACGTGCGGTCTTCAGCTTGCCAGTGTAGAAACCGGACGTGTCGCCCTCGGCTTTCGGAGCCGCAGCCTTGACGATTTTCGCCCACATATAACCCAGCGCGGTCAGACCGAACAGGTCCAGATAGTCCACGGAGGCAGCGCCAACGGCATTGGGGTTGTCACCCGCCTGCTTGATCACGTGCTCGGTGACATCGGACAGGCGCTCGAACGCAGCCGCCAGAGGCTCCAGGTAGGGACGCAGGTTCTGGTCGCCGCTGTTTTCTTCAATAAACGCAGCCACGTCGTTTGCGAACAGCTCATAGAGTTTACCCTGGCTGCCCACCACTTTGCGGCCCATCAGATCCAGCGCCTGAATGCCGTTGGTGCCCTCATAGATCTGGGTGATGCGGCAGTCCCGGACCAACTGCTCCTGACCCCATTCGCGAATGAAGCCGTGACCACCGAAGACCTGCTGGCCGATGATGCAGGCATCCAGGCCACGATCGGTGAGGAACGCCTTGGCGACCGGTGTCAGCAAAGCCACCATGCCCTCGGCGTGCTTGCGACGCTCGTCGTCTTCGGCGTACTTCGAGATGTCCAGCCACTGGGCGACGTAGGTCGAGAACGTACGGCCGCCTTCCACATAGCTCTTCATGGTCAGCAGCATGCGGCGAACGTCCGGGTGCACCAGAATCGGATCGGCCGCTTTCTCCGGCTGTTGGGCACCTGTCGGGGCACGGCTCTGGATACGATCGAGCGCGTATTCACGGGCGCTTTGCAGTGATGCCTCAGCGGCACCAATGCCCTGGATACCCACACCCAGACGCTCATAATTCATCATGGTGAACATGGCCGCCAGACCCTTGTTCTCCTCACCCACGAGCCAGCCTTTGGCGCCGTCAAAATTCATCACGCAGGTGGCGGAGCCCTTGATGCCCATTTTCTTTTCGATAGAACCGCAGCTGAAGCTGTTACGCTCGCCGAGGGAACCGTCTTCATTGACCATGAACTTCGGCACCAGGAACAGGGAGATGCCCTTCGGACCTTTCGGGGCGTCAGGCAGCTTGGCCAGCACCAGGTGGATGATGTTCTCCGCCATGTCGTGCTCGCCCCAGGTAATGAAAATCTTGGTGCCTGTGACATTGAAAGATCCGTCGCTGTTTGGCTCGGCCTTGGTGCGGATAATACCCAGATCAGTACCGGCATGAGGCTCGGTCAGATCCATGGCGCCGGACCAGACACCGGAATACATGTTGGGCAGGTACTTTTCTTTCAACTCCTGACTGCCGTGGGCGTCAAGCGCCAGGCAGGCACCGGCAGTCAGCATCGGCGCCAGGCCGAACGCCATGTTGGCGCCCTGCATCATTTCCTCGAACTGGGCCACCAGGGTCTTGGGCATGCCCATACCGCCGAATTCGGGGTTACCACCCAGGCCGTTCCAGCCACCTTCCACGATGGTCTGATAGGCTTCCTTGAAGCCCTCAGGGGAGGTCACCTCACCGTTGTTCCACTGGGTGCCCTGCTCGTCACCTTCCCGGTTCAGCGGCGCAAGCACACCACTGGTGATTTTCCCGGCTTCTTCCAGAATGGCGTCCGCGGTGTCCGGATCCACGTTCTCCGCTACTTTTGGCAGCGAAGCCCAGAGTGCCGGGGCATCGAAAACTTCGTTCAGAACAAAGCGCATGTCACGTAAAGGGGCCTGATAGTCAGCCATCTAAAACTCTCCAAATTTCAGTCAGTCTGTCGGCACGCTCGCCATGATGGGCTTCGACGTACCGCTCGGCTATGTGTCCGCTCAAGGTTATTTTTATCGGGCTGTATTCTACCCTATTGGCGTCGCTAACTCATGAAAAAAGCCCGCCTCCGGGGAGAGCGGGCTTTTTCTGGGTTACCTGCCCGCGCCTTAGAGGGCGAAGGCTTCTTCCGGCATATCCATCAGGCTGTCAGCACCGGCCAGCATGCTTTCGGCGTGGGCCTTGGCACGGGGCAGCATACGCTTGAAGTAGAAGCGCGCAGTCTGGACCTTGGCGTTGTAGAACATTTCTTCCGTGGTTCCGTCGGCCATCTTGTCCAGCGCAACCTTGGCCATGCGGGCCCACAGGTACGCGAATACGGCGTAACCGGAATACATCAGGTAGTCCACGGATGCAGCACCAACTTCCTCGCGGTTCTTCATCGCGGTCATGCCGATCTTCATGGTCAGATCGCCCCATTCTTTGTTGATCGCGGCCAGCGGCTCAAGGAATTCCTTAAGCTGGTCGTTGTCGGCGTTTTCCTTGCAGAACACGTGCACCTGCTTGGTGAAACCTTTCAGCGACTCGCCCTGGGTCATCAGAACCTTACGGCCCAGCAGATCCAGTGCCTGGATACCGGTGGTACCCTCGTAAATCATGCCGATGCGGGCGTCACGTACGTTCTGCTCCATGCCCCACTCGGCGATAAAACCGTGACCACCGAACACCTGCATGCCCAGGTTGGCCGCTTCGTAACCGATTTCGGTCAGGAACGCCTTGGCAATCGGTGTCAGGAAGCCCAGGGCTTCGTCAGCCGCTTTGCGCTCTTCCTCGGTCTTGCCACGCTGAACTACGTCAGCCTGCTGAGCCGTCAGGTAGATCAGCGCACGAGCGCCCTCGGCCACCGCTTTCTGGGTCAGCAGCATGCGGCGAACGTCCGGGTGAACGATGATCGGATCCGCAATACCCTCAGGGTTCTTCGGGCCGCTCAGGGAGCGCATGGCCAGACGGTCTTTGGCGTAGGTCAGGGAGCCCTGGAAACCCAGTTCAGCAGCACCCAGACCCTGGATCGCGGTACCGATACGAGCAACGTTCATGAAGGTGAACATGCAGTTCAGGCCCTTGTTCTCCGGCCCGATCAGCCAGCCCTTGGCACCATCGAAGTTCATCACACAGGTGGCGTTACCGTGGATACCCATCTTGTGCTCGATGGAGCCGCAGGAAACCGCGTTGCGCTCGCCGGAGGAACCGTCTTCGTTCGGCAGATTCTTGGGCACGATGAACAGGGAGATGCCCTTGGTACCCTCCGGCGCGCCCGGCAGACGGGCCAGAACGATATGGACAATGTTCTCTGCCATATCGTGCTCACCGGCAGAGATAAAGATCTTGGTGCCGGTAATGGCGTAGGTGCCATCAGCGTTCGGCTCAGCCTTGGTACGCAGGGTGCCCAGGTCGGAACCGCAGTGCGGCTCGGTCAGACACATGGTACCGGTCCACTCACCGCTGATCAGCTTGGTGAGGTAGGTCTGCTTCTGCTCTTCGGTGCCGTGCTCTTCGATGGTGTTGGTGGCACCGTGGCTCAGACCCGGGTACATGCCGAACGACCAGTTACAGGTACCGACCATTTCGCTCATGACCAGGCCCAGGGAGCTCGGCAGTCCCTGACCGCCATAGTTGGGATCCGCAGTCATGGACGGCCAGCCGCCCTCTACGTACTGCTGGTAGGCTTCCTTGAAGCCGGTCGGCGTTTTCACGCCGTCTTCGCTCCAGGTACAACCTTCACGGTCACCCACCTGGTTGAGCGGAGACAGAACCTGCTCACAGAACTTGGCACCTTCCTGGATAATGGCGTCAACCATATCCGGAGTTGCATCCTCGGCACCTTCCAGATTGGCGTAGTGCTGCTCGCTGTCCAGCAGCTCGGTCATTACGAATTTGATGTCACGCAGGGGCGCTTTGTAATCAGGCATGGAATCCACCTCAGATGTTCGGTCCTGTCCGCAACACAGGTTGCAGCTCTCGGCCTTGGGGTTTGCTCAGACACTGCGACGCTATCGCACCACAGCCTTAATTAAACACTTGTTTGAAACATACGTTTAGAGGCACAGAATTGTCAATAGCCGGTTCTGAAATTTGTGTTGCGTTTTGTGGCCAAAACAGCCGGGGGAATCGGCTCGCAATCGAAAGGAAACAGGGAAAAACAGAGGGAATCAGGCGGTTACTGATCGGTTACCGCCGAGGTCCGGCTCACTGATGCGAGAGACAGCCTGATAGGTTTCGCTGGCCTGACGGGACAGCCCGGGGCGCTCATCGCCACGCTCCTCTGTCACCTCCCGCGACATTTCCACCTGGGCCTGCAGCATGGTCTGCATCGCCTGTGCCGCAACCGACCGATCCTGAGCTGAGGGTTCCGCCGGGGCCATGGCCGCCGCCCGAACCACACGCATTTTCTCGATGGTGGCCTGTGGATCGCCTTCAATTGGAGCGACATCGATGGAGACTTCACCGCCGACGGCATACTGAGCGCCATCCGGTCCGCGCTGGAAGACGTAGGAAATGGCGCCGGCGTACTGGCCGCCAACGGCCTGATGCGCGGTCTCGTGGGCTCTGACCTCACGATCGCGTGCCTTGAGTTCCGACAGCTCCTTGAGCTGCGCCTCGTCCAGATTCTGACCGTTGGCCGCCGCATTTCTGGCCGCGGATTCCCTGACGCGCTCAACCTGATCCGCATTCTCACCGCCACGCGGGCTGGGGCTGGCGCCAGACGGCGTGGTCCGTGCAGGGGGCGCAATGTTTCCGTCCGGCGGGAGGGCAGGCGTCAATCCTGAAAACAGCGCGGGAGAGGGTCCGGATATCATCGGGTCAGGCGGCCGGGATCAGCGGGTGTCAGGCAAACATCAGGCCTGTTCAGGCCTTGATGTCCAGCAGGGTGCCGAGGGTTTCGTCAGCGGTTTTGACCACCTGCGCGGACGCCTCGACGCTGCGCTCGTAAAGCTTCAGATCAACGATCGGCTCGATCAGGGAGTTGCTGCCATCCGCCGTGCCCTGAGGACCGTCGGCGCCACCGCGGGCAATCTTCCGGGCGGCATTCTCCATACCCATCATGCCGTCCTGGATACCCTGAATGCCGATTCCCAATGTGTTGTTGATCATGACCAGACCACCAGATGACCGAATGTTGACTTCAGTAAGCCATAAATCTGGTCAATTTTCAAACAAAACATCCACGTTCAGATACCGCGCGAGTTCGGCAGGGTCTGGTTCGGATTGCCAGGGAATCACCCCCAGACAGGGCGCGCCAAGCCCCATCAGCAGGTAGTTCAGGGTTTCCTGCTCACAGCTCATCACCTCCTGATCGGGGCGGTTTGCCACCCAGCCTGCGAGGGTAAGGCCATCATTGCGGATTGCCTCGGCACTCAGCAGGGCATGATTGATGCATCCGAGCCTGAGGGGCACTACCAGTATCACCGGTATGCCCATTTCTCCCGGTACCGCCGAATAGGTTTCCCGGTCGTTGAGCGGTACCCGCCAGCCTCCTGCTCCCTCAATCAGCAACAGATCTGCCGGCCGGACCTGCATTCCCCGGCAAAAACCCACCAGACGCTGTGCCGTCAACTGCCGACCCGCCATTTCCGCCGCTACATGGGGCGCAATGGCAGGCTTCAGGGCGATGGGGTTGACCTGATCATAAGGCAGTGACTCGGTCATCGCCGACTGCAGAATGAGCGCATCCTCGTTCCGCAATCCGTAAGACGATTCATCGCATCCGGAGGCAATGGGCTTCATCGCGAGGGTGCGCTTGCCCAGCCCTTTGGCCGCTTCAAGGATGGCCGCCGAGGCGATGGTTTTTCCCACACCGGTGTCTGTTCCGGTGACAAAAAAGGTTTTTTTGGCCATGACTCACTTACCGTATGAAATCCAGCATGCTTCGTAGGATGCGGAGATGGACCCGCAGGATCGTTTCGGATAATGCTCGCACATTGCCCGGACGCGGCCCGGAGCGGTCAGCGTGCTGCGCCGATCCGGGCCTTTGTAGACCGCACCCAGGTGTTTGAGCTCACGCCCCAGTGCGAGCGGCGAAGCGTAATCGAGCTCTATCGTTTGTGTCTCCAACCCGGCACCCGGCAGTTGATGATAAACCTGCTTTGCCACAGCCGCCGCGGTATCGAACGTATTGACATGACGACGGCCGGGATCCGCCTGCGCCCACGCCTGCGCCAGTTCCCGCAGACTGCCGTCGAGCAGCGTAGAGCATTGCAGCACGCCCCCCCTGTCCAGCACTCTGCGGCATTCTGCAAACACCCGATCAGGGTGCGCACACCACTGCACCATGAGATTACTGAACACCACATCAAAGCTGTCGTCTGCAAACGGCAGTTGCTCGGCGTCAGAGACCACCCAGCGGATACCTTCCGGACTGATGCTGCGCGCATGGTCAATCATGCCACCGGACAGATCCGCCGCAGTCACCTCAGCGTCGGGGTAACGCCGGGCCAGTTGGCGGGTAAAACAACCGGTGCCGCACCCCAGATCAAGGATGCGCAGGGGCGCGCGGTCCGGCTCGAACGGCGGCAGGCGCCCGATCATGAACGTCCCCATCAGCCGCTGCAGACGCGAAGCCGTCTCGTACGTGGCTGTTGCCGCGCCAAAATCCGTCGCAATCTTGCCCTTTTCGACCGGTGCAACCAGCGAACCGGGTTTCATTGGCATACCCATTGAACCTTCCCGCCTGATTTTTCAAGAAATGCTGCCATCATCTGCTGGCAACGCTCGGCCGCCTGCCCTGCCGGCCAGTGCGCCATGCCGCAGATCACCTCGGCCTGATGACACCCGGGGATGCCCGACCAGCCCGCCCAAGGCCTGACCACGGCATCCCGCTCGCCCAGCAGATGCAGCGCGGGCGTCGTCGATTCCATCCACAGTGCCCGCTGGTCTTCCGCGCGAAGCCACGCCAGGCCTTTGTCGAGATACGCGCCAGAGAGCGGCGCACCTGCTTCGAACCAGGGCCTCAGCTGTTTCCTGAGGTGCCGTTCGCCATCGTCACCGCTGACCATCAGCCCTAAAAAACGCGACCAGTGCCGCGCCGGGTCCCGGGCAATGCCCTTGGCGAAGTGGTTGAAGTCACGGGCCGGCATTCCGGAATTCCAGCCCTCTGCGGCCGTGAAACGGGGAAATCCACCGACCGTGATCACAGCAGTCACTGCACCGGTCTGGCGGGCCGCTGCAGCCATGGCGATCTGGGCGCCAAGCGACCACCCCAGCCAGACCGACGGCTCCGGATACCGGGCCAACAGGGCGTCGGCGACATCCGTTACGGAATCGCAGGCCGTCATCAGCGCGTCGTCCAGGCTGATCAGCACCGTCTCGCCGGGCCAGCCGTGATACACCTGTGAGAGCATCTCGCAGCGCACACCCCAACCGCCCACAACCACCAGCGTGCCGGCAGAGCCTCCGCTCATGCGGTTTGTTCTGCCGTCGAGCCGGAACCGGCCACCTTTTCCGGATAACACTCCGCCAACCCGTGCAGAAGCCGGTCAACGTCGTCCAATGTGTGTGCGGCGCTGAATGTGACCCTCAGCCGGGCTTCTCCCGCCGGTACGGTGGGTGGCCGTATGGCGGTCACCAACAAGCCCCTGGCCTCAAGCGCCTCGCTGAGCGCCAGCGCCGCCCAGTTGTCGCCAACCATGATGGGCTGGATCGGGGTAGTCGAGGGCATCAACTGATAACCCAGTGCCGTGGCACCGCTGCGGAACCGGCTGACCAGCAAGTCCAGATGCGCTCGCCGGTCATCCGCCTGCTCAATCAGATCGAGGCTAGCACAGGTGGCCGCCGCCAGCGCCGGCGGCATCGCCGTGGTGTAGATGTAGGTACGGGCTTTCTGGACCAGATAATCGGTCAGCACCCGGGGGCCGGCCACAAAGGCGCCGCTGGTACCCACCGCCTTGCCCAGGGTGCCAATCAGAACCGGCACATCCTCTTCTGACAACCCCTGAGCTGCAACACTGCCCCGCCCCTCGGGCCCGAGAACACCCAGGCCATGGGCGTCATCAACCACCAGTAATGCATCGTGGGCGCGACACACGGCGGCCAGCGCCTTCAGTGGGGCGACATCGCCGTCCATGCTGAACACCCCGTCAGTAACGACGAGTTTGTGGCCGGACGTCTGCGCCAGCATGCCTTCAAGCGCCGCCACATCACCGTGGGGATAGCGCCGCACCCTGGCGCGACTGAGAATGCACCCGTCAATGATGGAGGCATGGTTGAGGCGGTCCGAAAAGATGGTGTCGCCACGCCCGGCCATCGCCGAGATAACCCCCATGTTGGCCATGTAGCCGGTGGAAAAAAACAACGCCGAGCTGCGCCGGGTATACGCCGCCAGGCGTTCCTCCAGCCGATGATGGGCATCGTGATGGCCGCAGATCAGATGGGACGCGGCGCCGCCCAACCCGGTTTCCGGCAGGGCGTTGCGGAGCGCTTCGATGTTGGAGGGGTGATTCGCCAGCCCCAGATAATCGTTACTGCAGAACGACAGCAGGGGCCGGCCTCCCGCAGTCAGATCCGGTTGCTGGGGGCCTGAAATCAGCCGACGGGTCCGGTACAGACCCGCCTGTTTACGCTGTTCGAGTTCTGCCGCAAAATCACGCACGGGTCAGTTCCTGGGCAATGAGCCTGGCCATGGCCGGTTTACGCGGATTCCCGCGTGGCGTCGTAGAACATGTGGCGCGTCGCCTCGTATTCCACCGCCTCGGCAATGGTCTCTTCCTCCTGCTCCTCGGTGGCACACTGCTCACGCTGCTCGGGACGAATGCCCAGGCGGCGGAACAGCGCCATGTCCGCATCCGCCTCCGGGTTCGACGTGGTCAGCAGCTTTTCCCCGTAGAAAATGGAGTTGGCGCCGGCCATGAAACACAGGGCCTGCATCTGTTCATTCATGTTCTCGCGGCCGGCGGACAACCGCACATGGGAGGCCGGCATCATGATGCGGGCCACCGCGATGATGCGCACGAAATCGAACGGGTCCAGATCCTCCACGTTTTCCATGGGCGTGCCCTTGACCTTGACCAGCATGTTCACCGGCACGCTTTCCGGGTGATGAGGCAGATTCGCCAGCTGCATCAGCAGGCCAACCCGGTCATCCTCGTCTTCGCCCATGCCCATGATGCCGCCGCAGCACACTTTCATGCCGGCCTTGCGCACGTTGTCGAGGGTGTCCAGGCGGTCCTGGTAGGTACGGGTGGTTATGATGTGGCTGTAGTACTTCTCGGAGGTGTCCAGATTGTGGTTGTAGTAATCCAGACCGGCTTGCGCCAGCTCTGTCGCCTGATCTTCCTCGAGCATACCCAGCGTCATGCAGGTTTCCAGCCCCAGGGATTTGACCTGACGAACCATGTCGAGCACGTAGGGCATGTCTTTCTTGGTCGGGCTGCGCCAGGCTGCGCCCATGCAAAACCGCGACGCGCCTTTCTCGCGGGCCGCTTTGGCTTCTGCGACCACCTTCTCAATTTCCAGCAGCTTTTCTTTTTCCAGGCCGGTGTTGTAGTGACCACTCTGGGGGCAGTACTTACAATCCTCAGGGCAGGCACCGGTCTTGATGGACAACAGGGTGCTCACCTGCACTTCGTTGGGATCGAAAAACTCCCGGTGCACGCTCTGGGCGCGGAACAGCAAATCGTTGAACGGCAATTGGAACAGCTCGCGGGCTTCCTGCAGCGTCCAGTCGTGGCGGAGTGTGGTAGCGGTCATAATCGGGCCCTGTTAACCTTTCGAGGTCTACTGGTTTACGGATAAACGAATGATAAAGGGACTGGAACTGCTGTCAACCTTGATTGGACGAAAGGTTAACAGCGAACAGCAGGCGGGACATTGCGTGGCCTGCCTGGATCACCGCGCCATCAATGGCTTATGCGACGGTTGCCGCGCTGACCTGCCGGTGAACCGCTGGCACTGCCAACGCTGTGCCCTGCCTCTGGCCATCCCCTCAGCCACCCTCACCTGTGGCGAATGCATCCGCACACCGCCAACGTTCACCCGTACACTGGCCCCCTGGCGCTATCAGTATCCGGTCGATTCCATGATCGGTCGCTACAAGTATCGCGGCCAGCGTAAATTCGCACGGCCGTTGGTGGCGGGACTGGCGGACTATCTGGAAAACCATCTGCGAACCTGCCCCGAGCCCCTTCCGGAGCTGATCATTCCCGCGCCCATGCACCGTCGTCGTCGACGGAAACGGGGCTTCAACCAGGCTGACGACATTGCCGAGGTACTATCGCGCCGTCTCGCCATCCCCTGGTGCGCCCGCAGTGTCAGGCGCAGCCGGCACGCCCGGCCCCAACGGGAACTCGGCCGGGAGCAACGGCTGGCCAATCTTCAGGGGGTATTCACCGTCACCCGCACGCTGCCTCGCCGTATCGCCATTGTGGATGACGTCATTACCACCGGCGCTACAGTACGCAGCCTGACCGATGCGTTGCGGGATGCCGGTGCTGAGGATGTTCAGGTGTGGGCTCTGGCCAGAACCCCGGGTTAAAGCCGGTCAGCAACATACCCGGCAATGGCAAGGCTCGCGGTGAGCCCCGGCGACTCAATGCCAAACAGATTCACCAGTCCCGGCATGCCATGGACATCCGGCCCGTCGATCCTGAAATCCACGAAGCCGCTGTCTGGCCCCGCCAGCTTCGGCCGGATACCGGCATACGCCGGCTGAAGTCGGCTAGCGTCCAGTGCGGGCCACCACTCCCGGATGGCCGCACTGAACGCGTTTGCCCGCTGCGGATCCACGGTGTAATCCTCCCGGGTTATCCACTCGACGTCAGGGCCGAAACGGGCCTGCCCGGCAAGATCCAGCGTCAGGTGAACACCGAGGCCACCGCGCTCCGGTAACGGGTAAACCAGGCTGTCGAAAGGGTGGCGCCCGCTATAAGCAAAGTACACGCCGCGCGCCAACCACTGCCGCGGGATCGCTGAGGATGGCAGCCCCTGCCACTGCCCGGCCAGCGGAATTGCGCCCAGCCCGGCCGCATTCACCACCGTCCGTGCCGTCACCCGACAGGGCGCGGCGCCGCCGATGGTCAGGTGATGCTCGCCCGCTTGCGAACAGGCAGCCTCCACCGGCGCCCGGGTCACCAGCTGACCACCGGCGGCTTCCAGATCCGCCTGCAAAGCCAGCATCAGGCCATGAGTGTCTACGATGCCGGTCTCCGGGGAATGCAATGCCGCAACAACTTGCAGACCCGGCAGGGCGGCCCTGGTCGCCTCTGCTTCCATAAGCGCCAGCTCGACGCCGTTGCCAAGGGCCTGATGCTGCAGGCGCTGCAATTCGGCCCTCTGGTCCGAATAAGTCGCGACAATCCACTTGCCGGTTTTCCGGTGATCGATTCGTCTTCGCTGGCAGTAGTCGTACAACCTCTGCCGACCCTGCACGCACAGCATCGCTTTCAACGACTGCGGCGGGTAATAGATGCCGGCGTGGATGACCTCACTGTTGCGGGAGGAGATCCCCTCACCGATCGACCCGCCCTGCTCCACAACCAGCACCTCGCGTCCCCGCAGCGCCAGTTCCCGTGCGATAGCCAGGCCCACCACCCCGGCACCGATGACCACGGCATCGACATGAAAATGTTCTACCTGAGAGCCCCCTACCTGAGAGCCCTCTACCTGAGAACTTTCCAGCGCGCCCGGCTTTGCCTGTTTTTCCATGTCCACCCGATTTTATCCGGCCAGGATTGAGAGGATGAGAGTATCGCAGAACGCAGACCGGAGGAAAAAGCCCGCGGCAGCGCTGCATTCGCATGACGATGCTGGCGGGGAAACGGTATACTTCAGGCTCACGTTAATGCAGGAAGCAGGTGTGAGATGTCAGACAGGAAGCAGTTTTTAACGGTTATGCTGGTTGCCGCCCTTTTTGTGGGCTGGCTGGGTTGGCGAGGGTTTGAAGTGATCAGCCTGAACCAGACGCTCAAGGCCGACGAGATGGTGGCGAACTACCCCTACCAGCACCGCGTGCTGCGGGTGGAAGGCTCCACCGCCATCATGAGCTCACTGCGCTCCCACGACACCTCCACCCGCTACGCGCTCACCACCATATTTCCCGGTATGCGCAACCTCAGGGAAGACGACCGCGGCTGGCAAATGGCGGAGCGGGAACTGGCCCGGGTACAGGCGCGCGCCGGCGATCTGGTGCTGGGCGCGGCGGGCATCAGGCGCGTTCGCTGGGAGCTTGACGAAAACTGGTACCACCTCAACAACATGCAGGTCCGCAGTATGCTGGCCAGGCAGGAATCAAGGCGCTGAAACCGACTCTATGACTGAAACCTCCAGCCATCCTTACGACGCCCTCACTCCGGATACCATCCTGGATGCCATGGAAAACGCGGGCTTTGTTATCAATGGACGGCTGTTCGCGCTAAACAGTTACGAAAACCGCGTGTACCAGATCGGCATCGAGGACGCCTCGCCGGTCATCGTCAAATTCTACCGGCCCGGCCGCTGGTCCGAGGCGCAGATCCGTGAGGAACACCGGTTTACCGCCGAACTGACCGAGGCACAGATCCCGGTAGTCGCCCCGGTCGCACTGCCCACGGGCGACACCCTCGGCCGATGGCAGGAATTCCTGTTCGCCGTCTTCCCCCAGCGGGGTGGGCAGGCACCGGATACCAGCGTCACCGATACGCTCTATCGCCTCGGATCCTGGCTCGGACAACTGCACAATGTGGGGGCAACATCCCCCTTCGAGCACCGCCCGGCCATGGCGATTCTTGACGGCATCATCAGCAAGAACCGACTGCTGATCGAGGGCGACTGGATTCCGGCGGATCTCCGCCCGGCCTGGGACAGCCTGATTCCCGACCTGCAGGATGCCTGTGCCCGCCGCATTGACGACGCCGGCGATGTGGCCAGCCTGCGCCTGCACGGCGACTGCCATGCGGGCAATATCCTGTGTCGGGAGGAACAGATGCTGTTTGTCGACCTCGACGATTGCCGCAGCGGGCCGGCCGTGCAGGATCTGTGGCTGTTGCTCAACGGCGACGATGCCGAGCGTGGTGCGCAGTTTGGCGAACTTCTCGAGGGTTATGAGATGTTCCGTGACTTCAACCGCCGTGAACGGCACCTGATCGAGCCGCTGCGCTGTTACCGCCAGATTGCCCATTGCGCCTGGCTGGCCAACCGCTGGGACGACCCGGCCTTCCCGCGGTTCTTCCCGTGGTTCGTACAGCCACGGTTCTGGTCGGATCAGATTCTGTCCATGCGGGAGCAGCTCGCTGCCCTGCAGGCACCCCCCATCAATATTCCCGGCCAGTACTGATAACGGCCGAACTGACTTACCCGGAGATGTTCTGATGAGCGAGAAAGAGGCCACATTCACGGTCCGCAGTCTGATCGCCACGGCCATCGGTGCCGTGATCGCCACCGTTGTCGTGCTGGAAGTCAGCGGCCGCATTGATCACGACAACAACAAGGACAACATTCCGGTGGGCGAATTCCAGGCCATTCACGTCAGCCCCGGGCAGGAGTTCCGCATGTCACCCAAGTCGTCGGAACTCCACGCCGCCTGCGAGCAGGGCTACCTGGCCATTGCCGCAGATGTCGATCCGGACTTCCGCGGCATTCTGGTGGACCACAAGAACCGTGGCGTGCGTTGCAGCCGCGGGCCGGCGCCGGAGGCAGCAGAGGACGCACCCGGCAATGACTGACAAGCCCTACAAGCCGCCGGTGCAGGAAACCGACCGCCTGTTTGCCACCGAGCGCAATCCCGAGGACTTCCGCTTCGATGCGTCGGTGGCGCGGGTGTTTCCGGACATGATCCGGCGCTCGGTGCCGGGCTACACCACCATCATTCCGATGATCGAAGTGATCACCGAGCAGCATGTCCAGGCCGGCAGCAACTGTTACGACCTGGGCTGCTCGCTGGGGGCCTCCACCCTGGCGATGCGCCACGGCATTCCGTTTGCAGACTGCACCCTGACCGGCGTCGACAATTCCGACGCCATGATCGAGCGCTGCGAGCACTACATCGCCCTGGATGACCACCCTCTGCCGGTGCAACTGCGCTGCGAAGACATTCTCGCAACGCCCCTGGAGAACGCCTCCGTGACCACGCTGAACTTTACGCTGCAGTTCGTGCCGCCCGGCGAGCGGGCCAGACTGCTGACGCGCATCGCGGATGCCACCCGCCCCGGTGGCGCACTGATCCTGTCGGAAAAGATCCGGTTCGAATCACCGCAGGAGCAGGACATCCAGACCCGGCTTCATCACGAATTCAAGCGCGCCAACGGCTATTCAGACCTTGAGATCAGCCAGAAGCGCTCGGCCATCGAACAGGTGCTGATACCGGAAAGCCTTGAGGAGCACAAGCACCGATTGCTGAAGGCGGGCTTTGGCCAGGTCATCGTCTGGTACCAGTGCTTCAATTTCGTGTCCATGCTTGCTATCAAATCCCGCGCCTGAGGAGTCAACATGGCAACGTTCGACTGGCAACATTGCTACCAGCCACTTCTTGAGGAACTCGCGAACAACGGCCACAACCCTTGGGCAGACACCCTCAGGGGCCAGCTCCGGCGCCGGTTTGACGAGAACCCCCATGGCGATATTGCGCGCTGGATGGATGCGCTGGGCCAGCTCCCGGACATCGACCATCCGACCGTTCGCCTCGACGCATCCGCCATCACCCTGGGCAGCGATGCGCCGCTGACCCGGGCCCAGCGTGCGCAGCTGGAAAGCGGGCTGCGGGGGCTGATGCCCTGGCGTAAGGGGCCGTTCGACTTTTTCGGCACCTATGTCGACACCGAATGGCGCTCCGACTGGAAGTGGGACCGTGTCGCCCCCTACCTGGCGGACCTCCGTGGCCGCCGCATTCTCGATGTCGGTTGTGGCTCGGGCTATCACTGCTGGCGCATGCTGGGTGACGACGCCGCCCGGGTGATCGGCATTGATCCGGGCCTGTTGTTCCTGTTCCAGTTCCTCAGCGTTAAACGCTACACTCCCGACGCACCGGTGGACCTGTTACCAGTGCGCATGGAAGATCTGCCGTCGGGGCTGGAAGCCTTCGACACCACCTTCTCCATGGGCGTGCTTTATCATCGCCGCTCGCCACTGGATCACCTGCTGGAACTGAAGGACACCCTGCGCCGCGGCGGTCAACTGGTTCTGGAAACGCTGGTGGTGGATGGCCCCGAGGGCTACAGCCTGATGCCGGAGGACCGCTACGGGCAGATGCGCAATGTGTGGTTCCTGCCCAGCTGCGACACCCTGCTGCGCTGGCTTGACCGTACCGGGTTCCGCAATGCCCGGGTGGTGGATGTCACCGACACCACCACCGACGAGCAGCGGCGCACCGACTGGATGCGTTTCAATTCGCTTGAGGATTTTCTCGATCCGGACGATCCCGGCAAGACCATCGAAGGCTATCCGGGCCCCAAACGGGCGACCGTCATTGCCGAAAAACCCTGACCGCAGCCGTTTGCACTCCGGAAGAACAAAAAAACCCGCTCGTGAGCGGGTTTTTTCATGGCCTCGACCTTACTCGCCGAACGGATGTCGCAGGGTGATGGTTTCCACCCGATCCGGGCCGGTCGAGATAATGTCGATCGGCGCTTCGATCTGCTCCTCCAGGAAGCGGATGTAGGCGCGGGCGTTTTCCGGCAGCTGCTCCAGGGTGGTCAGACCCACAGTGCTTTCTTTCCAGCCGGGCAGCTCGGCGTAGACCGGCTCGATGTCATCGTAGGTGTCGCAACCAATGGGCGGGCGGAAGATTTCGCCGTTCGGGGTCTTGTAGCCGACACACACCTTCACGGTGTCCATACCGTCCAGCACATCCAGTTTGGTCAGGCAGATGCCGGACACACTGTTGATCTGGATGGCATGGCGCAGAGCCACGGCATCAAACCAGCCGCAACGGCGTGAACGACCCGTGGTGGTGCCAATTTCATTACCCTTGACCGCCAGGTGCTGCCCCATGTCATCGAACAGCTCGGTCGGGAACGGGCCGGAACCGACACGGGTGGTGTACGCCTTGGTAATACCCAGCACGTAGTCGAGGAACAGCGGGCCAAAACCGGAGCCGGTTGCGGTGCCACCAGCGGTGGTGTTCGACGACGTGACGTAGGGATAGGTGCCGAGGTCGATGTCCAGCAGTGAGCCCTGTGCGCCCTCGAACAGAATATGCTCGCCGCGCTTGCGGTAATCGTGGAGCATGTCGGTGACGTCAGCCGCCATGGGCAGAATTTCCTCGCCCATCTGCTTCAGCTCGGCCAGTGCGGCATCAATGTCTTCGGCCTCTTCCTTGAAATACTCGGTGAGCACGAAATTGTGGTACGACATGATCTCCCGCAGCTTTTCCTCGAACGACACGGGATTGAAGAGATCGCCCAACCGGACGCCACGGCGAGTCACTTTGTCTTCGTAGGCAGGACCGATACCACGGCCGGTGGTACCGATCTTGTCGTTACCCTTGGCGCGCTCGCGGGCCTGGTCGATGCGAACATGGGTACGCAGAATGATCGGGCAGGCCAGGCTGATACGCAGGCGGTCACGCACGGCCACGCCGTTGGCTTCCAGCTCACGCACTTCCTTCAGCAGGGCCTCCGGGGAGAGCACCACGCCGTTACCGATCATGCAGTGCACGTTCTTGCGGAGAATGCCGGAGGGAATCAGGTGCAGCGCCGTCTTCTTGCCTTCGATCACCAGCGTGTGACCGGCGTTGTGTCCGCCCTGAAAGCGAACAACGGCAGAAACCTTGTCCGTCAGCAGATCAACAATCTTGCCTTTTCCCTCGTCACCCCACTGGGTGCCCAGCACAACTACATTTTTACCCATGATTCTCTCTCAATTCAGCCCAGTTGATCCACGACCCACTGGCCGTCACGCTTTACCAAAATTCTGTCACAGCCACGCTTTGCGGGGTCTGCATCTGCATCCTCGGGCAATGCCCGCACAACGCTTTCGGTCATCCGCAAACCGACAATCACGCTTTCCAGCGCCGGGTCGGCATCGGCCGGTGCCCAGATCGCCCCGGCCCGGCGCGAGACGCGCTCGCCCAGCGACACCAGTGCGCGAATATCCAGGCTGAAGCCTGTGGCCGGCCTGGCACGGCCAAAATCGCTGCCGATCGAGTCGTATCGACCGCCTTTGGCCACGGCATCGCCATGACCCGGCACGTACGCGGCGAAAACCAGCCCGGTGTGGTAGTTGTAACCCCGCAATTCACAGAAATCGAAACCGAAACTGATTTCCGGAAAATCCCGTGTCAGCAGATCCGCGACACGCCCCAGCTGGTCGAGGGCGGCGGTCAGCGCTTCCGGAGCGCCGGCCAGGATCTGTCGCGCATCGGCCAGAGCTTCCGGACCACCGCTGACCCGCGCCAGCGCGCGCAGACGGCCACCGGCAGAATCCGCGGCACAGTCTCCCAGCAACTCATCCAGCTCCGGCACCGACTTCCGCGCCATGGCGTCGAAGATCGCAGCCGAGGTATCACGATCAAACCGGGCCTCGCCCATCAGCGTTTCATAAATGGCGACATGCGCCAGATCCAGGTGGATTCGCGGCAATCCCGCCACCCGCAGGGTTTCCAGCATCAGGCTGATCACTTCCAGGTCGGCCGCCTCGGAAGCACTGCCAAACAGCTCGCAACCGGCCTGAATCGGCGTGCGGCCCGTCAGCATGTGGCGCGGGCGGGTGTGGAGCACATGCCCGGCGTAACACAGGCGGGTAATGCCATCCTGGCCGAGGGTGTGGGCATCAATGCGTGCGGCCTGTGGCGTCATGTCTGCGCGCACGCCCATCATTCTGCCGGTCAGCTGATCGGTCAGTTTGAACGTTTGCAGCTCCAGATCGTGACCGGTCCCGGTAAACAGGCTTTCGAGGTATTCAATCAGCGGCGGGATGACCAGTTGGTACCCCCAGCGCTGGCAGGTGTCCATTACGTCGCGGCGCAGGGATTCTATCTGTCCTGCAAGAGGCGGCAGAATGTCTTCCACGCCATCGGGCAGCAACCAGCGATCTGATACTGTCATGAGATTCCGTTGTCCGTTCTGCCCCGCGTCAACCAGAGGCGGCGGGAGTGCACAGGATTTAGGGCGAAGTCGGGAGCAGGAGAAAACCCGAACCAAAACCGGCAGAATTTTACACTGTTGCCAGACACAAAAAAACCGGAATACCGAGGTATTCCGGTTTTGACCACAGCGGATGGCGCTTAGCGGCCGCCCTGGGGATCCTTGAGGAATCGCAGGAAGTCGCTGTTGGCATCGATCACCATCAGATCGTCCTTGCTGGAGAACGTATTCTGGTAAGCCTGCAGGCTGCGATAGAAGCTGTAGAACTCTTCATTCGAGCCGTAGGCATCGGCGTAGATGCGGGCTGCCTCACCGTCGCCCTCACCACGGGTTTCCTCGGCGCTGGCAAAAGCTTCCGCCAGTACCACCGTGCGCTGTCGATCGGCATCGGCACGAATACCTTCCGCCAGCTCACGGCCGCGGGAACGGAATTCCTGGGCCAGCTTCTCACGCTCAGTCGCCATACGGCGGTAAACGTTCTCACTGACCTCGCCCGGGAACTCGATGGCCTTGACCCGGATATCCAGAATCTCGATCCCGAACTCCTTGATCGCGGTCTCGTTGGCCCGATCACGCAAGGTATGCATCAGCTCGTCACGCTGACCTGACACCACCTCCACCATGGTACGAACACCGAACTCGTCACGAAGGCCGTTGTCCACGCGGGACAGCAGCAGTGACTGGGCACGGAACTCGTCGCCGCCGGTGGCGCGGTAGAACTGGTCCACGTCACGAATCTTCCAGGCGATGTACGAATCCACATCCAGCGGCTTCTTCTCGATGGTCAGGTACTGACGGGACGGTAGGTCCATGGTCAATACCCGGATGTCGAACTCACGAATCTGATCGATCACCGGCACCTTGAAATGGAGGCCTGCCTGCATATCGGTCTGGACCAGCTCACCAAAACGCAGCTTCACGCCGCGATGGGTCTCCGGAATGATGTAAACGCTCGACAAAACCAGCAGGACTACAATGAGGGCCCCTGCGAGGCCTACTACACCTTTGGGTCCCATAATTATCTACTCCTCCGAATGCCGGGGTCCTGCCGTCCGCGCAGTTCCTGAATGACCTGATCTGTCAGCGTCTGGATATTGGGCTGACCATCAGAGCCTTCTGAGCTGTTGCCACCTCCCGCTGAGCGGTTCTGGGTCAGCCTGTCCAGCGGCAGGTACATCATGTTTCCGCTGCTCTCGGTGTCCACCAGCACCTTGCTGGTGTTAGACAGCACACCTTCAAGCGCCTGCAGGTACATGCGCTCGCGGGTCACGACCGGAGACGTCTGGTAAACCTGAAGCATGGCAAGGAAACGCGCAGTTTCACCGTTCGCTCTCTCGATCACTTCCTGCTTGTAAGCCTGGGCTTCTTCGATCATGCGCTGGGCCTGACCGCGGGCTTCCGGAACCACCTTGTTGCGGTAGGTTTCGGCTTCTTCCTTCACGCGCTGCTCGTCTTCACGGGCGCGCTGAACTTCGCGGAAGGCATCCTGTACCGCATCAGGCGGCTGAGTGCTCTCTACGTTGACCCGGACAATCTCGAGGCCCGCGCCATAATCCCGCAGGAACGTCTGCAGACGCTGCTCGACCCGAACCGCCAGTTCGGCACGGCCTTCGGTGAGCACCTGGTCCAGTGTGGAACTACCCACTTCATGGCGCAGGGCGCTATCGGTGGCAAACGCCAGTGCTTCGTTGGAGTCACGAATGTTGAGAACGTAGGCTTTGGCATCGCCAACCCGGTACTGAACCTGCAGGTCAACGGTGACCAGGTTCTCGTCCTGGGTCAGCATCTGGCCGCTCGATTCCGCCGTGCGCACGTTGGTCACGCGCACCTTGGTGACGTCATCGATTAACGGAACCTTGAAACGCAGGCCGGGGTTCTCGGTGCGGCTGAACTCACCGAAGCGCAGCACAACCGCGCGCTCCTGCTCATCCACCGTGTAAAACGACTGGAAGATGACATAACCCACAACGAGGATGCCTGCCAGTGCCAGAATGGCGCCGAACCCCCCGCTGTTCCCGGATGACGAACCACTGCCGGACCCACCGGAACGGTTGCCCTTGCCGCCCAGCAGTTTGTTGAGTTTGTCGAGGCCTTTTTTCAGTGCCTCATCCAGGTCTGGCGGACCCTGATCATTGCCGCGACGACCACCACCGGTTCCCCAGGGATCGTTGTCGTTACGGTTACCACCCGGTTCATTCCAGGCCATAGTGCTCTCCGTTCCTGACTAATAGAATGGCTGCAAATACTAGGGATTTATAAGCGCCCCGGCAATAGCGATACCGTTTACTCTGTTCCAGTGTCGATTCTCAGGTCCTGTTCACGCACATCCGCGCGGCTCAATAACTGAAGCCAGTCGCGATTCTGCAGGCGCACTTCCAGAACCGTGTCACCGCTGTCGCGGTGCTCTTCGGTCACAACCGACCCGGCCTCATGCAGCAGGGCCCGCAATTTGCCGTCCTGCGGTCCCAACAGGACATGGTGGTGGACCACATCCTCCGCAAGGCGCTCAACAATCGCGTCGAACAATCCCTGAATGCCCTGCCCGCTGACCGCCGAAAGCCACACCCTCACCGGCAATCCGTCTTCGTTACGTTCCACACGGGGGGTAAAGTCGTCCAGCAAATCGATCTTGTTGAACACCTGAAGCATGGGAATTTCGTCTGCCCCGATTTCCGCCAGCACTTCCTCGACCTGCTCCATGTTTTCATCCCGACGGCTGTCATGGCAATCGATGATATGAAGCAACAGGGTTGCCTGGGTGGTCTCCTCCAGCGTCGCACGGAATGCCTCTACCAGCTTGTGAGGCAGGTGGCGAATGAAGCCCACAGTGTCCGCCATTACGACCGCCCCGATATCGGGAAGTTCCAGACGACGCAGCGTCGGATCCAGGGTGGCAAACAGCTGGTCTGCAGCATATACGGTCGAAGTGGTAATACGGTTGAACAACGTAGACTTGCCGGCGTTGGTATACCCCACCAGCGATACCGTGGGGATGTCCGCACGCTTGCGGGCACGGCGCCCCTGGTTGCGCTGCCGGCGCACCTTCTCAAGGCGCTTGTGAATGGATTTGATCCGCTCACGCAGCAGGCGGCGGTCGGTTTCCAACTGGGTTTCACCCGGCCCACGCAGGCCGATGCCGCCTTTCTGGCGCTCCAGGTGGGTCCAGCCACGGATCAGCCGTGTCGACATGTGCTCCAGCTGGGCCAGCTCGACCTGGAGCTTGCCCTCGTGGGTGCGAGCGCGCTGCGCAAAGATATCGAGGATGACCCCGGTACGGTCGAGTACGCGGCACTGGAGTTCACGCTCGATGTTGCGCTCCTGGGAGGGGCTGAGCGAGTGATTGAACAGCACCACGTCGGCTTCGTTGGCATTGACCGCGTCGCGGATCTCCTCAAGCTTGCCTTCCCCCACGAAGAGCCGGGGACTCGGCTGTTTTCGCGAGCCCGTAACCAGACCAACGGGTTCGACACCGGCAGAGGTGACCAGCTCCCGGAACTCATCGGGATCTTCAGACTCCTCGTGGGAGGTAAAATCAATGTGGACGAGGATCGCCCGTTCACCAACGTCGGGACGCTCAAACAATTGGCAGCAACTCCTGGGTCATCAAAAAAGTGTCTGGTGTATAAAAACAAACACCCGCGGTCCTCGGAACCCTTGCGGGCTCGTCGGAAACGCGGGTGGCAATACCGGAGAACCGGGCAACTCAGTCTTCAGCCTCACCCTCTCCGCCGGGAGCCTGCTGGGGAATGCGTACATTCCGGGCAGGTACCACAGTAGAAATTGCGTGTTTGTAGACCATCTGGCTGACAGTATTTTTCAGCAGAATCACGAATTGGTCGAAAGATTCAATCTGGCCCTGCAGCTTGATGCCATTAACCAGAAATATAGAAACCGGAATGCGTTCCTTGCGCAAGGCATTGAGGTAAGGGTCTTGTAAAGAATGCCCTTTTGACATGTGTTTTCTCCTGTTTATAAGTAAGTGCAGATCGTCATTTTTCAGAATTAAATGTGGTGCGAAGTCTGATATTTTTCAAGGCAGCGTCAATGATATGTTTGTCATCACTGGCAAGCCAAGTCACATCGGACCACTTTCGCAACCAGGTCAACTGCCGTTTGGCGAGTTGGCGGGTTGCAGCCACTCCCTTGCTGACCATGGTGTTGTAATCGTCATCGCCGGCCAGATGTTGCCATGCCTGTCGATATCCGACACAGCGCATGGAAGGCAGACCGACATTCAGATCCTCACGACTCATCAATTCGCGGACTTCCTCAAGGAAGCCCGCATCCAGCATGTTCTGAAATCGCCGGGAGATGCGTTCGTGAAGCACCTTTCTGTCAGGTGGCGCGACAGCGAGTTGCACTACAGTATACGGAAGCGACGCGGTTTCGTCTGCCTGCCATTGCGTAAAATAGGTGTAATCCTCGACATTTGCGCCAACCGAGCCGAGATGCCCTGCCCCTGTTGCCTGCGCCTGCCAGAGCTCGGAAATGGGCTTGCCGGTCAAGCGGATAACCTCCAGCGCCCGCATCAACCGCTGCCGGTTATTCTGATGAATCAGATCGGCTGCAACCGGATCCCGGGCCCTGAGCTCATCGTGCAGAGCCGCCCACCCCCTGGCTTCTGCCTCCTGCTCCAGGGTCCGCCGCAACTCCGGGTCGGCGGAAGGCAGATCAGACATGCCGTGGAGCAGCGCCTTGAAATACATCATGGTACCGCCGACCAACAGGGGGATACGGCCTCGCTGGCTGATCTCCGTCATTTCCCGCAGGGCATCACGACGGAAATCCGCGGCGGAGTAGCGCTCTGACGGATCACAGATGTCGATCAACCGGTGCGGCGCACGGGCCAGTTCAGAGGCAGTGGGCTTGGCGGTGCCGATGTCCATACCACGGTAAATCATCGCCGCATCGACGCTGATAATGTCGTAGGGCAACCGCCAACACAGCGCCATCGCCAGGTCGGTCTTACCGGACGCGGTTGGCCCCATCAGAAAAATGGCCAGCGGCAATGACGTTGCTCCGGTCCGGTTTTCGTTCACCACGCTTCAACGCCCCCGCAGGAACAGCTTGTCCAGCTCGGACAAGGTCACCACCGTCCAGGTCGGGCGACCGTGATTGCACTGGCCACTGCGCTCGGTGGCTTCCATATCCCGCAGCAACGTGTTCATTTCCGGAATGGTCAACTGGCGGTTCGCCCGCACGGAGCCGTGGCAGGCCATCGTACCCAGCAATTCATGGGTCACCGCCTCGACACGATCGCTCTGGCCGTTCTCGATCAGGTCCGCCAACACGTCCCGGACAAGCTGTTCGGTGTCGGCACCCCGCAACAGAGCAGGCACCTGGCGAATGGCCAGGGTTTCCGGCCCGATCCGCTCGACCTGCAGCCCCAGTTGCTGAAGCTCGCCGGCGTGGGTTTCCGCCAGCGCCGCCTCTTTCTGGCTGACCGCTAGAGATACCGGCACCAGCAGCGGTTGGCTCTTGAGGTCCTGCGCCTCCAGCGCCCGCTTCATGCGCTCGTAGGTGATACGCTCATGAGCTGCGTGCATATCCACCACAATCATGCCCTGACGGCTCTGGGCAAGAATGTAGATACCGTGGAGCTGGGCAATGGCGTAACCGAGAGGTGGCTCGGCTTCACTGTCTACCGGCGGGGTGGGCTGCCCGGCCGCGAAGTCACGGGCCGGCGCGTCCTGCTGGGCAGTTGCCAGCCCCCCGCCCTGGTTCAGGGACTGATAAAAGCCCATCTGGTCCCGCGCCTGCCACTGGTGCTGCGGCGGCTGAGGCTGGGCGCTGCCTGCACGGGAGTCAAACACCGACGCCGTTTCCCCCCAGCTCCGGCTGGCAGGCTGTTCGGCCTGGCTGGCGACATCGGGGTAGGCGGATTGCGAGCCGGCCACAACAGCGACCTCCGAACCCTCGCGCACCGCAGATTGCGCGACGGCACCCCGCAAATGGTCATCTGGCCGCACATCCGCCAGGGCTTTGTGCAGCGTTCGGAAGATAAAATCGTGCACCAGCCGGCCGTCGCGGAATCGCACCTCGTGCTTGGTGGGGTGAACGTTCACGTCCACCGTGGCCGGATCCACTTCCAGGTAGAGCACAAATGCCGGGTGGCGATTGTTGTACAGTACATCGCGGTAGGCCTGACGCACCGCGTGAGCCACCAGGCGGTCACGGATTACGCGACCATTAACGAAGAAATACTGCAGGTCCGCCTGACTGCGGGAGAAGGTGGGCAATGCCACCCACCCCCAGAGTCGCAAGCCCGTGGCTTCGGCATCAATGACCACGGCGTTGTCGATAAACTGTTGCCCACACAGGGCGCCGATGCGCCGCTCTCTGTCCAGCGCATTGACCGCCGGGCGCAGGCTCTGGATCACCCGCTGGTTATGACGCAGGGTGAAGCCGGCATCAAAACGGCTCAAAGCCTGCCGGCGCACACACTCGTCAACGTGGTTGAATTCGGTCTTTTCGGTGCGCAGGAACTTGCGGCGGGCCGGCGTATTGAAAAACAGGTCCCGCACCTCGACCGTGGTGCCGACCGGGTGCGCCGCCGGGGATATTCGGGCGTCCATGTCACGCCCCTCAACCTCGACGCGGGAGGCCGCCTCCTGCTCCTCGGTGCGGGATGTCAGCGCCAGCCTGGATACGGAACTGATACTGGCCAGCGCCTCACCGCGAAAGCCCAGCGATGCCACCGCCTCCAGATCGTCGAGACTCTCGATCTTGCTGGTGGCATGGCGGCTGAGTGCCAGCGGCAGATCCGCTTCTCCGATTCCGAAACCGTCATCGCGCACCCGAATCAGTTTCACACCACCCTGTTCTATATCGATATCGACACGGCTGGCGCCGGCATCCAGGGCGTTTTCCACCAGTTCCTTGACCACGGAGGCCGGGCGCTCCACCACTTCGCCGGCCGCAATCTGGTTGGCAAGCCGTGGTGACAGCAATCGTATGGCGGGCATAGTTCGGGAAAACCTCTTGATCAGGATGCGGGAATACGAATGGTTTGCCCTACCATAACACGGTCGTTGTTCAGGCCGTTAAACCGCATCAACTCGCTGACGGATGTCTGGTTCTCCCGCGCCAGCGTGGACATCGTGTCGCCACGGCGTATTCGGTACTGACTGACATTGCCGCCAATCTTGCCGTTGGCCTTCTGGTGGGCCAGCAAGGTGCCCGGAGGCGGCGTCTTGGCAAAGTAATCGTAAATGCCGTCAAACACGGCGTTGGCCAGCTTGCGCTGGTAGGCCGAGCTGGCCAGGTTGCGTTCTTCCTGCGGATTGGAGATGAAGCCCGCTTCCACCAGCAACGAGGGAATGTCTGGTGACTTCAACACCACGAACGCCGCCTGCTCCACACCCCGCTTATGCAGCTTGGTCACGTTGCCGAGTTTGCCCAGGATCGAGCTGCCCACACCCAGGCTGGAGTTGATGCTGGCGGTCATGGAGAGATCCAGCAGCACGCCCGCAAGCATCTCATCGCGTCCGTTGAGGGAGACGCCACCGGCGCCACCAATCAGGTCCGAGCGGTTCTCGCTCTGCGCCAGCCAACGTGCGGACTCACTGGTTGCCCCGCGCTCTGACAGCGCAAACACCGACGCGCCGCTGGGTTGCGGTGTGCGGAACGCGTCCGCATGAACGGACACGAACAGATCCGCATTGTGCTTTCTTGCCAGCAGGGTGCGGCTGCGCAGGTCGATGTAATAATCGCCGGTACGGGTCAGCTTGGCGGTGAATCCCGGCTTCTGGTTGATCAGACTCTGCAATGTCTTGGCCATGGAAAACACCACGTCTTTCTCGCGGGTGCCTCTGGGGCCGATGGCGCCGGGATCTTCGCCACCGTGACCGGCATCGATCACTACGATAATGTCGCGCTTGCCGTTCGGGTTCTGCGCCACCGTTGGTTTGGCAGGCTTCTGGGTTTTCAGCCCGCCCTCATCAATCAGGTCGACTACCAGGCGATGGCCGTATTGCTGGTTAGGCTCAAGCTGAAAACTCCGTGGCTTGATGTCGTCCCTGAGGTCCAGCACCACCCGCAGATCATTGCCATTGCGGCGGGCACTGCGGATTCGCTTGATCGGACTGCCCGACAGATCGAGCCCGGAAAAATCGGTTTTCAGGTCGACATTCTTCATGTCGATCACCAGTCGCGCGGGGCCGGACAGCGAAAAGACGTTGTGGTCCACCTTGCCGGCAGTGTCCAACACCAGCCGCGTGTGATCGGGAGCAGGCCATAGCCGCGCGCCTTCAACGCCCGTGGCGGCCGCAATCACAGCCGGCCAGGCCAGCAATGCCATCAGCGCGACAGACGCCAGCGATTTTCCCATTGCCTTGATGTCTTTCATACTGCGTACCCGCTTTTTATCCTGTTCCGCATTGACGCGGATTATCCTGTTTCAGCACTGCTAAAAGCCACCACCAATCGGGCTCCGACATCCGTCCCAGCCACGATATGCGCGGAACGTCCACTGCCCTCCCGTACCAGGGTCACGGTCAGATCCGCCGCTGGCAGAACCCCCTGCCCCCGCTCCGGCCACTCGATCAGGCACAGGGCGCCGCTCTCGAAGTAATCGCGAATGCCCATGTACTCCAGTTCTTCCGGATCACCCAACCGGTACAGGTCGAAATGATAGGCCGCAGGACACAGATGCTCGTAGGGCTCCACCAGCGTATACGTGGGGCTTTTGACCGCCCCCACATGCCCCAGGCCGCGAATCAGACCGCGGCTCAGGGTGGTCTTGCCCATGCCGAGGTTGCCCTCGAGGAAGATTGTCACACCCCGACCTTCCGCTCTGATCAGGCCCGCAAGCCGTTGGCCCAGCGCCTCGGTTTCCGCCTCGTCGGCGAGAAAAACCCGGGTGCCGGACTCAGTTGATTGCATAGCCACCATTATTCCGCTGTTCCCTCATGGATGTTGAGCTGCTCCGCCTCCGCCAGCACCGACGGCAATGCATCAATCACATCGGTCGGCAGCAGCCCCATGTAGCCTTTGCTCAGGGTTGCCCGCTGCGCCGCTGCCAGATGCAGAGCTGCGCCCATTCTGGCTGCCGTGGCAGGATGCCCGAACTGGCCATAAAGTGCACCGACGATACCGGCCAGCACATCCCCCATGCCGCCCGTTGCCATCCCCGGATTGCTCCCGCTGACAATGGCCGGCAAGGCTTCTTCACAACCGACCACGGTACCGGCGCCTTTCAGCAGCACCGTGCCGCCGTAGACCTCGCAGAGTTTCGCCGTCGCCTTGATCCGGTCAGCTTCAATTTCCGCCACCGGGCAACCCAGAAGCCGCGCCGCCTCCCCGGGGTGGGGGGTAAGTATATGGTCGTTGTCCCGCACCGCCACCCGCGACGACATCAGGTTCAGTGCATCGGCATCCAGAACCCGGGGTTTGCCGCTGGCCACCACCTGCTGCAACATTTGCTGGCCCCAGGCGCTCTGGCCAATGCCCGGACCACAGACAATCACGTCCGCCGCTTCCACCAGGGCGGGCAATTCCGACCCATGGATCAGCCCCTGCACCATGATCGAGGGGCACCGCGCCAACGCCGGCGCCGCATGTTCGGGTCGGGTGGCCAGGGTAACCAGCCCGGCGCCGCTGCGGGCCGCCGCCTCAGCCGCCAGAATCCCTGCCCCGCCGAAACCCCGATCACCGGCCACCACCAGCACGTGCCCGAACCGCCCCTTGTGGGCAGTCAGTGGCCGGCGCGGCAGGCTCGCCTGCAGCACAGACCAGTCAATGCGATGGGCTATCGGCATCTGACCTGAATGCGGCAACCAGGGTTCCGTGCCCAGGGACTCAAAACACAGAGCCCCACACGCTTCGGGACCCTGCCCGGTGAACAGGCCAGCCTTGAGACCGATAAACGTCACGGTAAGATCGGCACGAACCACATCACCCGGCGCCGCACCGGTGGTAGCATTCAACCCGGACGGCAGATCCACCGCCACTACGGCGACAGGCGAGTGCTGGCACCGCCGGATCATCTCCGCGAACGGTTCCCGGGGCGCACCGGCCACACCCGTACCCAGCATGGCGTCGACAATCAGCGACGCCGACGTGAAGTGCTGATCACGCTCCGAGGCGGACAACGTCTGCAGGTCTTTGACCTCGACACTGTCACTGCAGGCTTTCTGCCAGGCCCGGCGCGCATCGCCTGACAGTTTCTCCACCGGTGCAACGGCCACGCAATCAACCGGTATGCCATGGCGCTGGGCGGCCGCCGCCACCAGGTACCCGTCACCGCCGTTGTTACCCGCGCCACACAACACCAGAAGGCGACGCGGCTCGGGCCACCTCTGCATCAGCCGACGGAACACGGCAGCGGCCGCCGACTGCATCAGCCCGAATCCATCAACACCCTGCTGATCAATCACATAGCGATCAATCTCCCGCACAGCGTCTGCGGAGTAAAGGTCTTCTGGTAGACTGTGGCGATCAGTCAGGCGCATACAACCGCGCTCCAGCTAAAGAAATCAGTTTAAGAAAATTGGCCAGATACCTGTAAAGCATAGCAAAACACAGAAAAAGGTCATAACTTAATCAGATTAAAATTCCGTACGCTCACGCTGCTTGCACGAACATGACCGAGAAATCCGCCGAAGCCATTGAAAACCTGCCAGATTCCATACGCACCTGGGCGCAGGAACTGGGCTTCAATGGCGTGGGCATCACCCACCCGGACACCGGTGTGCACGGGGAGCGCCTCAAAAGCTGGCTGGCAAAAGGCTATCACGGCGAGATGGCGTACATGGGCGACCATGGTGACAAGCGCTATACGCCCACGTCCCTGGTACCGGGTACCCTGCGGGTGATCTCGGTCCGCATGGACTACCTGGCAGCGCCGGACAACCCGAAACAAGCACTCACTGACCGGGAGCGGGCCTATGTCACTCGCTACGCCCTCGGCCGGGACTATCACAAACTGATCCGTAAGCGCCTGGCGACTCTGGCCAAACGCATTGACGAGGCCGTCAGTGGCCACGATCACCGCGCCTTCGTGGACAGCGCGCCGGTTCTGGAACGTGCCCTTGCCCAGCGCGCAGGCCTGGGCTGGATCGGCAAGAACAACATGCTGATTCACCCCAAGGCCGGTTCGTTTTTCTTCCTCGGTGAAATTTTCACCAGCGCGCCGCTGCCGGTGGACGAGCCATTCGAGACCGACCATTGCGGCAGTTGCAGCGCTTGCCTGGACTTATGCCCCACGAACGCCTTCCCGGGACCACACCAGCTGGATGCCCGCCGCTGCATCAGCTATCTGACCATCGAGCTGAAAGGCAGTATTCCGGAAGAATTGCGCCCGCTGCTGGGCAACCGCGTCTTCGGCTGCGACGACTGCCAGCTGGTGTGCCCCTGGAACAAATTCAGCAAGCCCACCCGGGAGCCAGACTTCCAGCCTCGCCACGGCCTGAACAACAGCGAGCTGGCCGTGCTGTTCCTGTGGACCGAAGAACAGTTCCTCAAACGCACCGAAGGCTCCGCCATTCGCCGCACCGGTTACGAGGGCTGGCTACGCAATCTGGCCGTCGGCCTTGGTAACGCTCCCTCCACCATACCGGTGATCGAAGCCCTGAAACAGCGAGCCGATCACCCTTCGGAGATGGTACGGGAACATGTGCACTGGGCCCTGAGGCAGCACGGTTTATAGTTTGAAGAAGGTGGCCCGGTAGTGACGCAGCTCGTCGATGGAATCGCGAATGTCGTCCAACGCCAGGTGACTGCCTTTCTTTTTCACACCCGCCAGCACATCCGGCCGCCACCGCCGCGCCAGTTCCTTGATGGTGCTGACGTCGAGATTGCGGTAGTGGAAGAAGTCTTCCAGCTCCGGCATGTACTTCACCAGAAAGCGCCGATCCTGGCCGATGCTGTTGCCGCACAGCGGCGATTTACCCGGCGCCACGTGCTGTTTCAGGAACTTGATGGTTGCCAGTTCGGCTTCCCGCTCGGAGATTTTGCTGTCTTTCACCCGCTGGGTCAGACCGCTCTCGCCGTGGGTCCGGGTGCACCACTCGTCCATCGCGTTCAGCAGGCTGTCCGGTTGATGGATAGCAATCACCGGCCCCTCGGCCACCAGGTTCAGTTCCGAATCGGTGACGATGGTCGCCATCTCGATGATTTTTTCTTTTTCCGGATCCAGACCGGTCATCTCCAGATCGATCCATACCAGGTTGTTTTCGTCCACCATGCGTTCTTCCTCGAAACTGTCGGGTTGGTGCAGGGTACTGGCGGGTGCCACGGTCCGGGACTGTCGGAGGCCATGGATGGCCGGAGATCAAGCGCACAGGGATGTGCTTGTAGCGTGTCCCGGAGCGTGGCACCCGCCAGTGCCCGTAAAGTCAGATACATTCTCAGAGGTTGATGCCGATCGTGCGGGCTGCGATCCTCAGGTTAGCGTATGATGGCACAGCAACACCTACCCTTCATCAGGATTTCAGCAACTTCTCTATGGCAAAACGGCGACTGAACAAACAGCAGCAATGGCGCATCCAGAAAATTCAGGCGGAACGCACCGCGCGGGTTTCGCGAAAGGAAAAGGCCATTGAAGAACTGACGGAAGCCGGCGAACTGGGGCCCGAACAGCAAGGGCTCATTATCGCCCATTACGGCCAGCAGCTGGATGTGGAAGGGCTGGAAGGGGAACATCAGGGCCAGGTGGTGCGCTGTTTTGTGCGGGCCAACATTGATGGCCTGGTGACCGGCGACAAGGTGATCTGGCGCCCCGGCAAAAGCGAGACCGGAGTCATTGTTGCCCGCTGTGAGCGCACCAACCTGCTGCAGCGCCCGGACAATTTCGGCGCCCTGAAACCCGTCGCCGCGAACATCGACCACATCATTCTGGTGATCGCGCCGGAGCCGGAGCCCCACGACAACCTGATTGACCGCTACCTGGTGGCGGCCGAAAGCACCGACATTCCCGTGGTGATCCTGCTGAACAAGACCGATTTGCTGACAGACCGCAACCAGCAGGCCATTGATGAACTGCTGGAGCGCTACGAGACACTGGGCTACAAGGTGGTGCGCACCTCAGCGATGGCCTCCGGCACCACACCGTCACCGCAGGTGGAAGATCTGGTGCGGAACCAGACCAGTGTGTTCGTGGGCCAGTCCGGCGTCGGCAAGTCGTCGATCATCCAGACCTTGCTGCCGGATGAGTTGCTGCGGGTTGGCGCCCTCTCCGAGAGCACTGGCAAGGGCACACACACTACCACCACCGCGAAACTGTTCCATCTGGCAATCGGCGGTGATCTGATTGACTCTCCCGGAATCCGGGAATTCGGCCTGTGGCACATGACGCCCCAGGAGCTGGAATATGGTTTTCGGGAAATTCGCGACCTGATTGGCCAGTGCAAGTTCCGCAACTGTCGCCATCTGGGGGATCCGGGCTGTGCCATTGATACGGCGGCGGAAGAGGGCCGCATCAGCTACCCGCGCCTGAAAAGCTTTCACCGCATCCTCAAAGACATGACCGAGCAACAGGCCCGCGGGCTCAAGCTGGACTGAACACCGCTCCGGCGGTTACCAGTTCAGCTCACCCTCCGCCGGTGCCTCACGCTCCTGCTGCCAGTCACCCTGCTCCAGGCTTTCCATGGCTTCATCCTGCTCCGCTTCGGTGGGGAGTGTCAGATCAATCAAGGGTTCATCGGATTGACCGGCGGCGTTCTGAATGCCATCGGCCGTTTTCTTGTTGAGCACGATGATCGAGATCCGACGATTCACCGGCGCGGTGGCGTCGTCCTTGTCAAACAGTACCGAATCACTCAAACCCACCACCCGGGCAATCTGCTGCGAGCGTACACCACCGGCCACCAGCGCCCGGCGTGCCGTGTTGGCGCGATCGGCAGACAGCTCCCAGTTGGTATACCCGGGACGACCGTTGAACGGTGTTGAATCCGTATGGCCGGTAATGCTCAGCTTATTGGTGACCGCCCCGAGCGGCTTGGCGAGCTCGAACAGGATGTCCTGGGAATAGTATTTGAGTTCGGCCCGGCCACTGTCGAACATCGGGCGCTGGGAGCGATCCACAATCTGGATGCGCAGGCCCTCGCTGGTGATGTCGATCAGCAGCTGATCCTTGAACTCCTGCAGGGTTTCACTCTGCTCGATGCTTTCCTTGAGATCCTGGAACAGCTCCTCCATCTGTCGCTGCTCGAGCGTTTCCGCCAGCTCTTCGACCACCTGGTCCTCGATCTGGATGTCGCTCCGCTCGATATCCTGGGTGCTTTCGTCGATCACCGAGGCGCTGCCCTCCAGATCCACCGGGTTGGGCGACCCTCCCTCGGTGAACCCGATGGGATCCTTGAAATACCCCTCCACCGCCAGCTTCTGCTCCGGTGTTGCGGTCGCTGTCAGCCATAACACCAGAAAGAACGCCATCATGGCGGTGGCAAAGTCGGCAAACGCGACTTTCCAGGAGCCACCGTGATGGCCCCCGACAACCTTCTTCTTGCGTTTGACGATGATCGGTTGTTCTTCCACTAACCTGCTCCAACAGCCCGGGCTTCGTTAAGTCGGCTTCGTTACGTCAGCTACGTTACTTCGAGCGCACGTGGTCGTTGAGCTCCTGGAACCCTGGCCGCTTGTCGGTGGGCAAGGCCTTGCGCCCGAACTCGATGGCCATCTGCGGCGCCTGTCCGGACACGGTGGCGACAACCGAGGCTTTCACACACTCGTAGGCTTTCAATTCGTACTTTGCGGCGTGTTCCAGGGCAATCGAGGTCGGCCCCACAAAACCGTAACCCATCCAGATACCCAGAAAGGTACCAACCAGCGCCGCGGCGACGCTCAGGCCGATCTTTTCCGGGCCTTCGGTCAGAAAGTTCATGGTGATCACGATACCCAGCACCGCGGCTACGATACCCAGACCCGGCAGGGCGTCGGCAATCTTGTTGACCGCATGGGCAGGCTCTTCCAGCTCGTGCTGACGGCTGTCGATCTCGTTTTCCATCATGCCTTCCAGCTCATGGGTCGCCATGTTGCCGGAGCTGATGATGCGCAGATAGTCGGTGATGAACGACAAAAGATGCTTGGACTTCATGATGGCCGGGTACCGCGAAAAGATCTGGCTGGACTCGGGGTTGTCGATGTCTTCCTCGATGGCCATCACACCCTGCTTGCGGGATTTGTCAAAGATGTCGTACAGCAGGCTGAGCAGGTCCACATAAAATGCCTTGTTGTATGGCGATCCGGTCAACAGCCGCATGCACCCCTGAAACACCTCTTTCACCGTGTGCATGGGGTTGGCGATGATGAAGGCGCCAATGGCCGCGCCGCCGATAATCAGGATTTCAGTGGGCTGCCACAGCACCGCAAGGTTGCCGCCGTGAAGCACGTAACCGCCAAGAACACTCGCAATGACTACAACTGCACCGATAATCAGCAACATGGGGGGAGCACACGCCTTATGTAGTAGTTTTAGCTGACCTGATCATAGCAAGCACCGGGTCCAACCGCGAAGCTGTGAAACAATTTCTATACACGCGGCTGTATTTGGTAAACTTCGCGCCTTTGAGCGCAAAGGAACCCGTTTCATGTTCGACAAGCTTTTTGTTCTGAGCCAGTACGTCACCCCGCAACTGGCGCTTTCCCGGCTTGCCGGTCGCCTCGCGGACAATGACCGTACGCCGGCGCTCAAGAACCGTGTCATTCGGTGGTTTATCGGCCGCTACGGTGTAAACATGAGCGAGGCGCTGGAATCGGAGCCGGAAGCCTACCCCAGCTTCAACGCCTTCTTCACCCGCGCACTCAAGCCGGGCCTGAGGCCGATCGACAGCGGCAGTTCCGTTCTGGTCAGCCCGGTGGATGGCGCCATCAGCCAGCTCGGCCGGGTCACCGGTGACCGCGTTTTTCAGGCCAAGGGCCAGTCGTTCAGCCTTACCGAGCTGCTGGGCGGTGACGACGCGCGCGCGGAAGCGTTTACCGAAGGGGAGTTCGCCACCATTTATCTGTCGCCGAAAGACTACCACCGCATCCACATGCCCCTGGCCGGACGACTGCGGGAAATGGTCTACGTGCCTGGCAAACTGTTCTCGGTGAACCCGGTGACCGCCGAAAACGTTCCCAACCTGTTCGCCCGCAACGAGCGGGTGGCCTGCATTTTCGACACCGACGCCGGCCCGATGGCGCTGGTGCTGGTGGGCGCGATGATTGTCGGCAGCGTGGAAACCACCTGGGGTGGCGTGGTGGCGCCGGGAACCGGCCTGGTCACCAGCACCCGTTACGACGATGACCAGCCTGCCATTGAATTCAAGAAAGGTGAGGAAATGGGCCGATTCCGGCTGGGCTCCACCGTGGTGCTGGTCATGCCCAAAGGCGCGGTCGCGTGGAATGCTGACGAGACGCCGGGCAAAACGGTGCGCATGGGCGAGGCCTTTGGCACGACTGAATCCTGAGCCCTTGCACCACGCCCAGCTCTTCCACATCGACTCCGGTTGCGGTCGGAGTCAGGCGATTTCCAGCGGGAACGCCACCACGTCAGCAATGTTATTGCTGCCCAGTTTGAGCATCAGCAGCCGGTCCAGTCCCAGCGCCACCCCGGCACAGTCCGGAACACCGGCCTCAAGGGCCGCCAGCAATGCCGAATCCACGGCCATTTCGGGCTTGCCGGCCAATCGGCGAGCCCGGTTGTCTGCCTCAAACCGCCGGCGCTGCTCGATGGCGTCGGTGAGCTCCCAATAGCCGTTGCATAGCTCGATCCCGCCCACGTAGAGCTCGAACCGGTGGGCCTGACGAACACCGTGGTGCTCGCTGACCCTCGCCAGCGCCGCCTGGGACTCCGGGTAAGCGGTGATGAACACCGGTCCGAATCCGGCCAGCGCGGGCTCCACCAGATAGCTCATCAGCAGATCCAGGCAAGCGTCGCGCCCGAGTGTCAGGGTTTGCTCCGGCGCCAGCCACTGCTCGCAACGCCGCCTCAGCTCCCGGTCCGCAACCCGGAACGGATCGACACCGGCAAACCGTTCAAGGGCATCCCGATAGCTCAGAACCCTCGGGCGCTCGCAGCCGAGCCAGCCCACCACCAGGTCGCTGACCTCCGCCATCAGGTCAGTGTCTGTAAACCCGGGGCGGTACCACTCCAGCAGGGAGAACTCCGGATTATGGCGGGAGCCGCGCTCACCGTCACGGAACACCCGGGCAACCTGATAGATCGGGCCTGACCCGGCAGCCAGCAACCGCTTCATATGGTATTCCGGGGAGGTCTGTAGCCAGCCCCCTCCGCTGGCACCGGCCACCGGGGCCGCATTGGCCGCGATACCATCCAGGTTGGGGTCGGTTACGCCGTGGCGCCCCAGAACCGGCGTCTCCACTTCCAGCACACCCCGTTGCGCAAAAAAGCCGCGCAGCCAGGCTAACTGGCTTGCGCGGCTTTTCAGTGCACTCAGCGAAGCGCGTGGCTGCCACTCCGGTGCATCGGTCACAGGATCGACCTAGCTGCTCTTGACGCGGTTAACATACTCACCGGAACGGGTATCCACCTTCAGCACTTCGCCGATGGTGATGAACAGCGGCACGTTAACAACGGCACCGGTCGACAGGGTGGCTGGCTTGGAACCGCCCTGGGCAGTATCGCCTTTCATACCCGGATCGGTATCAACCACTTCCAGCTCGACAAAATTGGGGGGGCTCACGGTCAGGGGCGCACCGTTATAGAGAGTCACCGTGTACACGTCCTGCTCTTTCAGCCACTTTACGGTGTCACCACCGCTTTGGCGTCTGCAGGGTACTGCTCGAACGAGCCGTCCGTCAGCATGAAGTGCCAGAACTCGCCATCGGTGTACAGGTATTCCATGTCCTGCTCGATCACATCGGCGGATTCGAGACTCTCGCCCGATTTGAAAGTGCGCTCCCACACCCGGTTGCTCATCAGGTTACGCAGTCGTACCCGGTTAAAGGCCTGGCCTTTACCCGGTTTGACGAATTCGTTCTCAAGAATCACGCAGGGGTCGCCATCCAGCAAAACCTTAAGACCGCCGCGGAATTCGTTGGTAGAATATGAAGCCATGAAATGTCCACCGAAAAAGATGCAATTAAAATTTCAAAGGTCGCTATGATACAGCGAACCCCCACCCGTATAGAAGCCCGCCCGGCCGATAACGACTCCGCCAGCTGGCAGCAGCTGTTATCCGGGGCCATCACCTCACCGACGGTGCTGCTGGAACGGCTGGATCTTGATCCCAGACTGTGGCTGCAGGGCGCGGAGCAAGGTCATCGCCTGTTTCCCGTGCGGGTTCCGGAACCCTACCTGAGCCGGATCACACGGGGAAACCCTCACGACCCCCTGTTACGCCAGGTACTGCCCCTCAGTGAGGAAGGCGTTGTGGCAGACGGCTATGTGCCGGATCCGTTGCAGGAAGTGGGCACGTCGGAAACCACCGGCCTGATCCGCAAGTACCAGAGCCGCGCACTGCTCATGGTGACCGGCCAGTGCGCCATCAATTGCCGCTACTGCTTCCGCCGCCATTTCCCCTATGAGGACCATCGATTGTCGCCGCTCGACCGAGACCGCGTGATCGATGCCCTGCGGCAGGATACCCGGATCAACGAGGTGATCTTCAGCGGTGGCGACCCGCTGGTGGCCAACGACCGGCTACTGGCAGCCTGGGTGGAGACCATCGGCCAGATTTCCCATATCCGCCGATTGCGCATCCACACGCGCCTGCCGGTTGTCATTCCACAGCGGGTTTGCGATTCACTACTGGCCTGGCTGTCTGAAACCCGCCTTCAGACCGTGATTGTGCTGCACATCAATCACCCGGCC